>NZ_KV820689.1:15890-30726 GCF_001815465.1 Porphyromonas sp. HMSC077F02
CTATTTAAGAGGGACCTCTGCCGAGGTCCTTACCTATTAAAATCAGACAATTGCCCCCACAGTGTCTACTTTTTCAGGAATAGAGGAGACAGAGTGTCTACACTTTCAGGAATGCGATGATATACCTTCCGCATATTCCGCATATGGTGCGGAATACATTCCGTATGCGTGCGGAACGCATTCCGTAGCCCTGCGGAATCCATTCCGCACGCATACGGAATATGAGGTTGATGCAAGAAGGACATCACTGACCTGCATAGAAGGCTTTGGCCTCAGCCTCATGCTTAGCTCTTTCCGCTGTACCCACAGCACCAAATTCAGCATCAAGTACAGCATCATAATCCACAATCTTGTGGTTGTTATTTTCCAGTCTCGCGTTCTCTTTTGTCTTCATAATACTGTTCCTTAATTCTTAATGCCTTAGTTACCTCTCCATAGGGCTCCTTCAAAGATACCAAACTCTAACTTAATGCGAACAAAACGCCACCAAAGCTTGTTTGTTGGTGGTATTATTACTACCTTTGCCATACGGTTAATATCGACCGTAACAAGAGAGGCCTTAGTATGACTTTTAAAGAGTTAGAAAAGGAATTACTCAAAGCAGGGTACACTCTCAAGCGCACTAAAGGAAGTCACTTTGTATACTCAAAACAAGGGGCACGACCTGAGATAATTCCGAACCATGGATCGAAAGACCTAGGAGAGGGATTAGTAAAAAGCGTGTTAAAGAGGATTAAGCGAGAGTAATTAATGGGTGGTAGACCGTACCACTGCCACCCACCTCTCTTTATACGACGTGGAATGTTATGAATACAGTACAAGCTACTATCACCTGGTCCGAAGGAAAATACTTTGTCTATACAGACTCAGAGATAGGTATTTCAACCATGGGACGTACCATCGCAGAAGCTAAAGAGGCATTTCAAAACTTTCTAGAAGAATACAAAGAGGAGTGTATTGAAGACAACGCAGAAGTTCCAAAAGAACTACAAGGAAATTACACGACTACATACACATTAGACACCTCGGCTCTTTTACAGCAAGTACCAATAACACTCAAGGCATTGGCAGATGCGAGTGGGATCAATCAACGTCAACTATCGGCTTATAAAAACGGAATAAAATCGCCCCGAAAAGAGACACAAGCCAAGATTATCAACGGTATCAGAAGCATTGGTGACACGCTATCTAAAGTCACGCTATAAAAGTCATACTGTAGGTGACCTCTCTTGTTTTTACATTAAGCCCTAGGTTTCTAGGGCTTAATTATTTTTACATCATCTAATCTCCAGATCCGTCGTGCTCCAAAAACACAGGGGTTACGCATTAGAAAGTTCTTACCGTATACTTTTTAACAGGGTGTCTATAAGTAAGGACCTCTGCCGAGGTCCTTACGCCATTATCCTCAACAGCTTGAATATGATCATTCGCACAATAGTCTTTTCTAAAGTGTAACACGTGCTCCAAAAACACTCTTTTCCCTTACAAATACCCGAAAATTGGTATATTTACACTTGTATATTATCAAAGGGGATAATTTACAGACATTGCAGAGACTATTAAAGCATGAATATAAAGACTATACGGGGGCTCCTTTTCCTACTACTGCTCGTTGCCAATTGGCCACTAGCGGCACAGGATATGCCATCGAGGAAAACGAGTGTCGCCAATCGATTATTTGATCGTGCTCTACAGGTGAATGGGCCAGACCTTCAACCCTCCCCACTATTCAATCACCTTTGGATGGCGTATCAAGTTGATAGCACCCAGCCCGAAATACTAGATGGGTTGGCGGAGCTTTTATTGCAGCACGCCAATGACGAGCGAGGGCTAGATCTGCTAGAGAAGAGCTACCAATACTCTGGCTTCGACTACCAGACGGGCAGGAAGCTTCTAGATTTCTCAGAGAAGTTTGGGGATTGGGAGTGCACCGAAAGGGTCTCGAAAAAGCTACTTGAGCTACGACCCAATGACCGAGAGGTCCGCCTCCAACTCGCCAATACCTATGCCAACTCCAACCAGCTAGAGAAAGCCCTCAACGCCATCAGAGGTAGTGACGGAGCCGAACAGGATATCGTATCTATTATCAACGAAAGCAGGCTACTAATAGCCCTCGGACGGCTTGAGGAGGCGGAGCAAATACTACTAAAGCGCTTAGAGGAAAAGCCCAATGAGCCTATGACCACGCTCCTCCTAGTCACGATCTATGAGAAGCGGGGAGAAGACGATAAGATCATCGAGCAACTTCAAAAGGCACAAAAGCTAGACCCTGAGAACGAAGCCCTCTCCAACATCACCACCTCATTCAATGCCATGAAAGGCAATAATGAAGCGGTGAAGGCGGAGATCTTACGAGTGGCTCAGCTAGAGGGCAGCGACCCAATTAGGGTTCAATCGCTCCTCAATACGGCTCGTAGCAATAGCAAAGACCTCACAAAGCTACTCCCCACGCTCATCGAGACCGAGCTAGAGCTACAGCAGATCTACAGTGAAGAGGATCGCTTTGCACTAGCCGCGGCCAATGACCACCTACTCCTCTCTGATACGCTCCAAGCAGAGAAGATATTCTCACAGCTGGTGCAAAAGGGCACCGAGCTACCTTCGCCCTACTACTACTTTGTGGAGAAGTATGCCAATGCAGAGGATGTGGAACAACTCGACCAAGTCACTACTCAAGGACTAAAGTCCATTCCCCACGATGGCATACTCAATCTGTACTCCGCATTGGTGGCACTAAATAAAGAGGATAGCATCACCTTTAATAAAAGAGTAGACCACGCTATTGAGGTGGTTGAGGAGGGCGACCCAATGTATGGACAGATAGCGCTCATAAAGGCAGATTTGATACAAGATGATGATTGGACAACAGCCACCCAATTCTATGAAAAAGCTGTGGCAGCAGGCATCCCAACCGCATACAATAACTACGCCTACGGGATGACTAAGCACGGCACTCCCGAGGACCTCAATAGGGCTGAGGAAATGGCACGAAAAGCAGTGCAGTATGACAGCGACAACGGCTCTTTCCTCGACACCTACGCATGGATCCTCTACCTCAAAAAGGCCTATCCACTTGCCAAGATATATATGGAGCGTGCCATCAGCAAGGAAGAAGAGCCCGACCCTCTCTACTACGAGCACTACTCCGACATCCTATTCGCGCTAGGGGAGTACGAAGAGGCTCTACAGGCACTCCGCAAGGCACTCGAAGCGGGAGGCGACGTACCAACAATCGAAAAGAAAATTGAAAACATCGTCCACGAACGGGACCAAAAGAGCATAGAGAAAGATGAAACAAAGGAATAACCATCTCTCCACCACCACCCTACTCCTCTGCTGGTCGCTCCTACTACTCCTCTCCAGTTGTGGTACTTCTCGCAAGGCGATTCAGCAGATAGCAGGCCATTACCCCCACCTTACTAAGTCGCAGTTTATAGAGCTCTATAGCCAAAAGCAAGAGTACCCCTCCATTGCCGCCCGTGGTAGGGTTTCGCTGAATATTGATCTTCCCGAGAAACAGATCCAGCTGAACGGCATCGGCATACGGTGGTACCAAGCTCCAGGCAAAGGCTTCGAACTATCCATCCGCCCGATAGGTTTTATGGAGGCAGGGCGATTGACCGTTGCCGACGATACCGTACTGGCACTCGACCGCCTCAATAAGTACTACCTCCTTCAGGAGGAAGCCCATCGAAAACTCTCTAGCTATCTGCCGATCCCAGGCATCGACCCCATGATTTTACAGGCAGTGATTGAGAATAAGCCTTTCAACTTCGTGGAGATCGGGGCTACTGCGCTCCGCCGGATGGAGATGAAACAAACCGAGGAGGGTTACCTCTTCTCTAGCCAGCTTCGTCCTGGTGGCAATCAGATCAAACTACTCTTTGACACCGCACTCAACCTCTACACGGCCACCATAACCGTGCCAGGGGAAGGAGAGCTACAAGCCACCTACGACCGCTTTACCCATCTCCGCATGGGAGGAGAGATACGGCCACTTCCCACCCTTATGCAGTTAGAGTTTAGAGGAGGTCCAGAGCGGTATGGGCTCATACGTTTCGACCTACAAGATATGGAGGAGGGCAAGGCACGCACATGGGAGACCACTCCACCCGCTCAGTATCAGAGGATCTCCCTACAGGATATTTATAAGATCATCCAATCACTATGATGAGTTTGAATAGAGCTGGCCAACTATTGTTTCGCTGTATGGTAGCTTTACTCCTAGTAGGGCTACTCCCAGGCTACGCCACTGCGCAGCAAAAGTCCAAGGAGGTACAAAAGCTAGAGGCCCGACGCAAGCAGATACAGGCTGAGATAGCACGTGTGGATAAAGCACTACAGCAAACCGCCTCTTCTGCCAAGGAGCAGTTACAGCAGCTCGCTCTCCTTGATGGGCAGATCAAGGACCGCCAAGAGCTGATCACCACTCTTGAGGCAGAGGTACAGGAGACCGACCAACAACTTTTTGCATTAGAGCAGGAGCTCAACCGCCTACAGGCGCAGTTCGATAAGCGTCAGGAGGCCTACGTGAAGTCGCTCCGAGCACTCCAGCGAGGCAGCAACGTGAAGGACCAGCTCCTATTTATCCTCTCCGCCAAAGACTTTGCACAAGGAATGCGGAGGGCGATGTATCTGCGAGAGTATGCCACCTGGCAGAGGAAAGAGGGGGAGAAGCTCAAGGAGCTACGACAAGAGATCGACGCTCAGAGAGCAGAGCTAGAGCAGAGCCGACAGCAGAAGGCACTCCTCCTACAAAGTCGAGAAGAGGAGCAACGCAAGCTGGAGCAAGATAAGCAAAAGGTGCAAACCAAGGTGAAAGCTCTCAAAGGCGAGGAGAAGAAGCTACGGCAAGAGCTAGCCAAGCAACGCCGACAGGCCCAAGCCCTCAATAGGCAAATCGAAGCACAGATCGCTAAGGAGATACGAGAGGCGGAGGAGGCAAGGCGAAAAGCTGAAGCAGCAAAGCAAAAAGGTAAGTCGACCACCACAACGCAAAGGCGTGCTAAGACCAAAGGGGGATACGCTATGACGGAGGCGGAGACGAAGCTCTCTGCGAAGTTTGAAGACAATCGTGGTCGTCTCCCAATGCCCATCACTGGTGGCGGGCGCATCGTAGGTCACTATGGTGTACAGCAGTATGCCCGATTGAAGCATGTGCAGATCGATAATAATGGCATCGACATCCAAGGAGCCCCTGGTGCCAAGGCAAGAGCGGTCTTTGATGGCGAGGTGACCTCTATCTTTGTGGTAGAGGGCTTCAATACCAACGTGATCGTGCGTCACGGTAATTACCTCACCGTCTACAGCAACCTCACTGAGGTCTATGTCTCTAAGGGGTCCAAGGTCAAGACGGGGCAGGAGATCGGTAAGATCTACTCCGACCCAGAGCTAGGCGGTGCAACCAAACTGCACTTCCAAGTGTGGAAAGAACGAACCAAACTCAATCCAGAGCAGTGGATAAGACGATGAAGATATACCACCATATAGAGGAGATGAAGGCATCGGGGAAGCCCATTGTTGCCACCATAGGACTATTCGATGGGCTACACAAAGGGCATCAGCACCTCATCAAAGCCACTCAGGAGATGGCACACCGTCTCTCCGCAGAGAGCTTAGTGGTCACGATGGACAAGCACCCATTAGCCCTCCTTAGGCCCGACCTTCCTCGCCCACACACCCTCTGCTCAATGGATCAGAAGGAGCGATTGATTGCCCAGCTAGGGGTGGACCATCTACTGATCCTCCCTTTCACCAAAGAGCTGGCAGCCCTCTCCGCCACACAGTTCGCCCAACCCCTCATAGAGCGAGGAGTGATCGGCATGAAGCTCGGCTACGACAATCGCTTCGGCCGAAAGGAGACACCCGCCCTCACCACTCCCCAATTCGATGAAAGACTTAGCCAGCTAGGGCTACAGATAGAGCGCGTCACCCCCTTTCAGATGGGCGATGCCGTGGTCAGCTCCTCGCGCATCAGAGAAGCGATTGCCCACAACGACCTCTCCACCGCTGAGGCACTCCTCGGACGGCCGTTCAGCATCACCGGTCGGGTGAAAGCAGGCCGACAGATAGGCCGTACCATAGGATTCCCCACCGCCAATCTGATCCCCTACGACCCCTCCCTCACCCTTCCCGAAGAGGGTGTCTACATCTCCGAGGTGCGGCATGGAGATCGCATCTACCCCGCCATGTCGTACTACGGCTCCACCCCCACCATCACCCCCGAAGGCATCCCGCTTAATAGGATAGAGGCCTACCTCCTCGACTTCCAAGGCGACCTTTATGACAATGAAATCGAAGTCGCCTTCAGAGCTTTCATCCGAGCAGACCAAAAGTTTGCCTCCCTCCAGGAGTTACAGGCCCAACTCCAAAAGGACCTCACCACCACCCGCACCTTCTTCACCCACCACCCCCTCACCCTTTAATGAAATAATGCTATGAGCGAAAAGAAGATAGATATCAAGAAGGCGATACAGAGCAAATACAAAGGCTATCTCCCAGGGTTTCTCTACCGCTGGCTACAGCGATTGATCCACGAGAAGGAGCTCAATCAGATGATGGAGCTACAGCACGAGGTGGGGGGCGTCTCAATGGGGTATAAGATTATGGACTACCTTGGCATCACCTGCGACATCATCGGTGCGGAGCGACTTCCTAAGCCCGAGGAGCGCACCCTCTTCGTTAGCAATCACCCCCTTGGAGGCGCCGACGGGATTATCTACGCCGCCCTACTTGGTGGGCACTATGGTGGGCAACTCAAGATTATGGTCAACGACGTCCTCATGTACGTCTACCAATTCCGAGACACCTTCCTCCCCATTAATAAATATGGTCAGCAGGCACGCCAATCGATCAAACTGATCAATGAAGCCCTTGAGAGCGACCAACAGATACTCACCTTTCCCGCTGGTCTCTGTAGCCGTATGAATAGCGAAGGCAAGGTACACGATACCGAGTGGCTCCCCAGCTTTGTCCGCATGGCAGCACAGCACCAGCGACAGGTCGTACCCCTCTACTTTGAGGGCGAAAATAGCCCACGTTTCTACAAATGGGCGAAGCGAAGAGCCAAGAGTGGTTGGAAGTTCAATGCCGAACTGATTCTACTTCCCAGTGAATTGATCCGTGCCAAGGGGAAGCACTTCCGCATCTACGTAGGCGACCCTATCCCCTACCAAGAACTACCCTCACCCAAAGAGGCAACAGAATTTGCCCGCCAACTAAGGGACAGCCTCTACAACTTTCCACAAAAATACACCGAATAACACATAGACATCCGCATGGGACAGGCTATAATCATATCACCAATAGACCCTCGAATCATTCGTAGCGAGCTACACGAGCAGCTGATGCTACGCAAAACAAATAGAGCTAAAAACGAACTCTATACTTTCCACGCCAACGAAGCCCCCAATACCATGCTCGAGATAGGCCGACTAAGAGAAGAGGCCTTTAGGGCAGGCGGAGGTGGCACTGGCAAAGCAGCCGATATCGATGAGCTGGACCTCCGACCTGATGGCTACCAGCAGCTCGTTGTCTGGGACCCCGAGGCACAAAAGATCCTCGGCGGGTACCGATACATCCTCTGCAAAAACGCCATAGAGAAGCAGCCCGATGGCACCTACGAGACACATCTATCGAGTGGAGAGATCTTCCAATTCGACCCTCTATTTATTAAGGAGTATCTCCCCAAGACCATAGAGCTAGGGCGTAGCTTCGTCACGGTGGAGAACCAAAACACCTCCCTGGATGGCAATAAAAAGAGTCGACTTCCTCGCTCCATCTTTACCCTCGACAACCTTTGGGACGGCCTCGGAGCCCTTATGCTGATCCACGACGATTGCCAATACTTTTTTGGCAAAGTCACCATGTATCAGAGCTACAATACCAAGGCACGCGACCTCATCTACTACTACCTCGATACCTACTTTACCCCAAAGGTTCCACTCGTCACCAGCAAATACCCCATCCAGTACGAGACACCCATCGACCAACTACAGCAAATCATCACGGGTCACGACCACAAGAAGGACTACAAGAACATGAGCCAAGCGATCCGAGAGATGGGCACCACGATCCCCCCTCTCGTCAATACTTATATAGGTCTCTCCGAGGCACTGATGGTATTTGGCTCCAGCTACAACCCCTTCTTCGGCGACGTCCTCGAGACCGCCATCATGATACCGATGGAGGAGATCACACCCGAGAAAAAGAAGCGACACATCAATAGCTTTCTCCGTGATGCCCCTCGCACCCTCTCTGGGCGTGTGCTACAGCGGATTAAGCAACGGCTTCGCAAACTCAACCACCACGATGAGCCTACCCCTGAGGAGCCAAAACAAGGACTTCTACCCCACTTATAACCGACAGCGGACATTAAATACACATTATATATAATATGACTATCAATCAAATTCAAGACGAAATCATTGCCGACTTTTCACTCCTCGACGATTGGATGGATCGCTACGAGATGATTATAGAGATGGGTAATGAACTAGACCCTATGCCCGAAAGTGAGAAAACACCACAGCACCTTATCGAAGGGTGCCAAAGCAGAGTATGGATCTCAGGAGAGCTAGATGCCGATAACCGATTACAGTTACAGGCCGATAGCGATGCCGTCATCGTCAAAGGCATCATCGCCATGCTCCTAAAAGTACTTAGCGGACAAACCCCGGCCGACATTCTCCATGCCGACCTCTACTTCATCGACAAGATAGGCCTCAAAGAGCACCTCTCCCCTACACGCTCCAATGGTCTCCTCAGCATGGTCCGCCACATCAAGCTCCTCGCCTCCACCCTTCAGTAACCCTCCCCCAGCACCCCATCACCCAATAGGACCTCCGCAGAGGAGGTCCTATTTGTCGTAGCCCCCGCGTCGGAGGGGCGTCCGACCTGTCCGCCTCGTCTGACCTGTCCGATTAGGTACCCCCCACCGATTAGGCACCTTGCCACCTTCACCCCCACCCCTCCCCATCATTTTCTTAACCTATTTTTTGGCAATCTCGAAAAATTAATATACCTTTGGCTTGTAAGAGCTCTATTTGAGATGTTTTCGCACTGAAACCCACCCTAAATAGAGAGAGATAATAAAAATCAGACACATAAATAGAGATAAACACACACAACCCTAGAGAAAACCAGAAATAGCTCAAGTGTGAGCGAAGAAATAAATATTAACGAGAGCAATACAAAACAATTAACAAACAAGTAAATGGTATGAAAAGTAAGATTTTAATGCTTATCTCCCTTTGCCTCCTGACAATAGGTTCGGCATTAGGACAGACCATCACCGTCAAAGGTATCGTCACTGACGAGCGTGGAGACGGAGTCATCGGCGCAACCGTAAGACTTAAATCCGACGCAACAGTAGGAACCATGACCGGAATGGATGGCGATTTTACCCTAAAAGCTAAGCAAGGCGAGCTAATTATCGTCAGCTATGTAGGCTACAAAACACAAGAGGTAGCTGCAGCACCAAACCTCAACATCAAGCTAGTGCCCGACACTGAGCTCCTCGACGACGTGGTAGTTATCGGTTACGGAACCCGTAAGGTAGCGAATACCTCTGCCTCTGTTGTGAAAATTAACTCCAAAGAGCTCCAAGCCAAGCCAACAGCAAACATTATGGATGCTGTACAAGGTAAGGTTGCTGGTGTAAAGGTACTCACCTCATCAGGAGAGCCAAGTGAAAGAGCGTCAATCAACTTCCATGGTAAAGGGTCTCTAGGATCTGATACCACGCCTCTCTATATTCTTGATGGGGTTCCTGTAAGCGATGGGCTTATCCAATCATTGAACCCAAATGACTTTGAGAGCATGCAATTCCTTAAGGATGCTGCTGCAACATCTATTTATGGTGCTCGTGCTGCAAATGGTGTAATCTATATTACCACAAAAAGAGGAGTTGCTAGAGAAAGAGCTCAAATTTCAGTTCGTACTCAGTATGGAATCTCCGATTTGGCTAACCCAGGCTACTACAAGAAGTTGATGAATACCAATGAGCTCTTTAGTTTCTGGGAAGAGTCAGGGATTAAGTCTAAAGACGAAGTGGCCGACCTTCGTAAAACTTATGGTAATAACAATACCGAATGGTGGAAGTACTACTACCAATCTGCTCCTTCATTTCAGTCTGATATAAACGTATCTGGTGGAGCTGGTCGCACCAACTACTACTTCTCAGCAGGATATCTTTCTCAGAAGGGTATCAGAGCAGGGTCTTCTTACGATAAGATCAATATGAGGCTCAACTTGAATAGCTCTCTAAATGATTATATCAAGATGGGCATCAACTCAAGTGTCAGCTATGACAAAGCGAGAATTAGTCCGAAATCTTACGCCTCAAAAGAGACCTATGTATCATTAGCAACTCTTATCAATCCGCCTTACATCACCCCTTATAAAGAGGATGGTAGCGAATATTTTGATGAGCCTATTCCTGGACTTGGTGCATACAATCCAAAGTACCACATGACAAAGGATATTCCATTTGACAAGACGTTGTACATGAACGTTGTGGGCAACATCACGATAACTCCTTTTAAAAACTTCCAACTTCGATCTATGGTTGGTGTTGAGGTAGCAGATTACACTCGTGACCGCCTACGCCTTCCATCATGGAAAAAGCTTGCTGGCAATGGTACAAATTCAAAGCAATTCTCAAGGGACGTTCTATTCTCAACAAACAACGTGGCTGAATACAAATTCTCTGTAGCTGATGACCACCATTTTATTACCCTTGCAGGACACGAGTACATTAACTCAAAGTATAACTTCTTTAGTGCTTTAGGTAGTGGGATCAATGATGATCGTCTCACAGAGCTACAATTTGCTACTAAAGATAAGACAATCGAGTCTAAGACTAAAGAGTATGCATTCCTCTCTTTCTTTGGACAGTTCTCATATGACTATCAAGAAAAATACTTCCTTGACTTAGTTCTAAGAAACGACGCATCATCAAGATTCTCAGAAAAACATCGCAACGCAATGTTTTGGTCTGCTGGACTATTATGGAAAGCAAAAAAAGAAGATTTCTTGGCGAATGTTGATTGGCTTAATAGCTTAGACTTTAAAGCCTCCTATGGTACACAAGGTAATGCCAACATTGGTAACTACGAAAGCTATGCAACTGTAGGGGACGGTGGAAAGTATATGAACAATCCAGGCTGGAAAATTGCCAAAGCTGGTAATGACGAACTTACATGGGAGTCCCAAGATAAGTTGACAGTTGGTGTAGCAGCCACACTATTTGACAGACTTAGCATCGACTTTGAATTCTACAATCGTCTAACTCGCAACATGTTGATGGACGTTCCACAGCCATATACTTCTGGACTTAAGCTAGATGATATGGACTTTGCATCTATCAAGCAGAATGTGGGTTCATACCAAAATAGAGGTGTTGACATTAAGATCACTGGGGATATCGTACGAGGTAAAGATTATGGAGTTTCTGGCTACTTCAACTTTAACTACAACGCTGATAAGATTGTAAAGCTATTCCAAGGCCGTGATGAGTGGATACTTCCAGGTTATGGGTTTGGTTATGTTGTAGGTCAGCCTGTTAACTTTATGTACCCTATATTTAAGGATATAGATCCAAAAACGGGGGATCCAAGATGGTATCTTCCAAAGTTGGATAAGGATGGAAATCCAATTAAGGGTATCAACAACATGAATGACAACGAAGTTACATCTGATTTCGATGAAAGCTTCCTAGAGCAGAATACTGGAAAGCATAGATATCCACCAATTACTGGAGGCTTTGGTTTTTCAGCAAACTGGAGAGGTTTGTCTCTTGATGCAGATTTCGCATTTGTATTAGGGAAGTGGATGATAGCTAACGAGACTTATTTCACAAAGAACCCTGTGGCGTTTGCAGGAATGAACACAGAAAAGGATTCACGTAATTACTGGAAACAGGAAGGTGATAATGCAAGATATCCTTCAATGAAGTATCAGCTTGCAACAGGAACAGCAACAAAATTCGACAGCAGTCTCCTCTCTGACGCCTCTTTTATGAGACTTAAGAACCTCACAATTGGGTATACATTCCAAAAGAAGCTATTAGAGAAGCAGAATGTCATTACTGGCCTGAAGGTATACGGCACAGCCCGTAACCTACTGACTTTTACAAAGTTTGAAGGTATTGACCCAGAGGTAGATTCTAACCTTTCATTCCATACCAACCCAAATACGCGCCAATTTGTATTGGGTCTAGAAGTAAGCTTTTAACTAGTTAAATAGATTATTAATATGAAAAGAATATATCTTATGACCTTGGTCGCTAGCATTTTAGGGGTTTCCCTAGGTTCTTGCGATTTAAAGAGGACACCTACTGATGCGATTCCAACAGATGAATCTCTTCAAACTGTTGTTGACTTGAGCAGGTGGGAAACAGGAGCTACCGTTGCACTTAGGTCAATGCAACAAGATATTTATGTTGTTACGCAAGATCTTCAAGCTGATCAAATCGTTGCTACATCAATTCAAGCTAATCACTATGCGGGTAGCCTAGCTTGGGACGCACTGACAACCTCTGATTATAATCGAAGAGATGTATACATTAAGTATTATCAGACAATTGCTAATGTCAATAAGGCTCTTAATGAGGCCAAAGGGTTGACTGTTCCTGACAAAGATAAAGATAGATATGATCAACTTATTGGACGTCTACATTTTATCAGAGCATATTGTTACGCGAATCTTGCTGTAAGATATGGTATACCATACAAAGCAGAGTCTGCAAAGACAGATCTATGTGTGCCATTATTACTTAAATATGAGCCTCAAGGAACGCCTGAAAGAGCAACTAATGAGGCTATCTATGACCAGATCTTAAATAAAGACCTTGCTGAAGCTCGAAAGCTTCTAGCAAAGACAGCTGGCAAGCCAATGGCAACAGATGTTACCAAAGATGCCGTTGAGGCACTTGATGCTCGGGTAAGACTTTATATGAGCGATTGGGCTGGTGCATTATCCACAGCTAAAAAGCTGATTGATGCTGGAACATATCCTTTGGTTGAACCAAAAGCAGAGAACTTTACTTCAATGTGGGTTAACGACAACTCCAAGGAGGAAATACTTCAGCTGTCAGTATCAAGACCAGATGAAACAGTCTATCTAGAGCCATACTTTGGTGCATCAACAGATAAAAAAAGGTCTGATGGGACTGAAGGCGTTAATGCACCAGATTACTTGCCTACACAGCAGACACTAGATCTCTACGATGATAGTGACCTTAGAAAGGCAGTCTACTTTGACAAGCAAGAGTGTAACCTTAAAGACAAGTTCTACCAATTCTACCTCATAGCGAAGCATAAGGGAAATCCTGAATTTGCAGAAAACACTAATAAGAAGTTTACATACTGGGGTGGGTATTTGCCTAATACAATGCACAAGCCAAAGGTGTTCCGTATTGCTGAAATGTATCTGATTGCATCAGAGGCAGCCTACAAGACGAACGATGAAGGAGCTGCCAAGAAGTACCTTAATGCATTGAGAAAGTCTCGTGGCCTTGATGATGTAACGTCTAGTGGCGACGCACTTTACAATGACATTAAAGACGAGCGTACTCGCGAGCTAGCTTTTGAGGGCTTTAGACTTTGGGACCTTCGTCGCTGGAACATGCCAGTTAAGAGAGGTGCTATTGAAGTTAATGGTGGTTATGATCACTTGAGACCTGGTGTATACAATGTTGAATACAAAGCTGGTGACTTCCGCTTCTTATGGCCTATCCCAGCTAATGACATTAACACCAATAAGAACCTAGTTCAAAACCCAGGTTGGAACTAATCCTCACGGATATCCTTAAGAACTAATTAATAGATTTGTGGCGTGACCTAGGTCACGCCACAATTTTTATCTTCACCCAACTTGAACGTAAAATAACTCAATAAGAATAAGTGAAAATGAAACCAAGATATTACAAATACAGAAGTCTTAAAGACCTTGAACGGTTTCTCGATATTATCTTAAATAAGCGGTTATACGGAGCAGTTTACACTGAATTAAATGACCCAATGGAAGGAAAATTCAACAAAACTAATATTCCCAAAAAGGATTTAAATGGAATCTATGAAGAACTAAGACGCACGAGAATATGCTCTCTCATGAGAAAAGAAGACTCAAACTTTCCAGATGACTTTTTAATGTGGTCCCACTATGCCGACGGACACAGAGGCTGCTGTATAGAATTGGAACTAACTGGGAGCTACAATCAATCTTGGACAGTGAACGATGTAACGTATATGCACCAACTACCTATAATTGCGAACCCTCCTCACCAAAGGATTGCAAAAATAATAACCACTAAAGCAGATCTATGGAAAAATGAAAAAGAGACTAGAGCATACCGAACATACGATCCAGGAAAAGTCAATACTCTTAGTCCCTACTATCATATCAAGCTCAATTCTGTATACCTTGGGAAGAAATTAAATAAGAAGGAACGCGATTTCTACCATCAAATAATAAAGGCCATTGATTCTAACATTCAAATATATAGAATAATAGATAATCAAAGTGCTGTTATATTTCCATCCCTTGGATGCTCTCTTATTGGCTAGATATCTTCTGACTTCCCCAATTTCTTCTGCATTGCGTGCCTTGACTGAGGGCTAGAATCCGTCAAACATCCTCGCGGAGGTTCTTGACGAAGGTTCTTAATCAGATCCATCGAGTGGCCGAGTGGAGGGAGAGTTAGAGGGCTGGAGAGGGTTATCAAGAGGTAACTCTCCCAAAACGGGCGTGTAAGGAGTCCCCAAGAAGCACCCGACAGGGTGCCATTCAGATAGCCCCTGCGTCGGAGGGGGCAAACGCCCCCGAACGACCAGCG
>NZ_KV820689.1:30826-36676 GCF_001815465.1 Porphyromonas sp. HMSC077F02
CGGAGGGGGCAAACGCCCCCGAACGACCAGCGGGGGAAATGGCACACAGTATAATATACGACCCTTGTGGTCGCACCAACCCATCCAAGTGCGACCACAAGGGTCGAAGGATAAACCGCACCACCTTTCCCGCGAGTCTTCGGCTCCGTGAGCCTTGACTCGGGGCTAGCTGAGTGGCACCCTGTCGGGTGCTTCCCAACCTTATCCGACCTGTCTGACTCGTCCGACCTGTCCGATAGAGGTACCATAGATAGAGGGGAAAAAGTTATCCGAGGGAAAGTATTTGTGGCTAAGGAATTTATTGGTATCTTTGCGTGCCGATTATTATCAATGAGAAGATGATTTGCAGTGAGAAGGTAGCGGGTACCCACCCTTGTAATAAGGGTATGATTAGCACTCAAGACGCCCACTATCAATGCACATTGCAAGCTTCTAGATTGATTGTAAAACAAGAAAACAAAGTAAATAACGTGGATACTTTGAGTTATAAGACCATCTCTGCCAACAAAGCAACTGCGCAGAAGGAATGGGTGGTAGTGGATGCCACGGGGCATTCAATGGGTCGCCTAGCTAGTGAGGTAGCTAAGATTTTGAGAGGCAAGCACAAGGCTAGCTTCACTCCTCACGTAGACTGTGGCGACAATGTGATCATTATCAATGCCGAGAAGGCAGTACTTACTGGTGCAAAGTGGACCGAGCGCACTTACCTCAGCTACTCTCTCTACCCAGGTGGGCAGAAGGAGATGTCACCTGAACGTATGGTGAAGGTACGTGGCTGGGAGGCACTTTATCGCAAGGTGG
The DNA here is from genome assembly GCF_001815465.1 of Porphyromonas sp. HMSC077F02. NCBI lineage: Bacteria > Pseudomonadati > Bacteroidota > Bacteroidia > Bacteroidales > Porphyromonadaceae > Porphyromonas > Porphyromonas sp. HMSC077F02. The sequence continues at coordinate 31,628 of NZ_KV820689.1, forward strand.
TAAAGGGTATGCTCCCTAAGAATCGCCTCGGTGCCAAGCTCCTCAACAACCTCTATGTATATGAGGGACCAGACCACAAGCATGAGGCACAGCAACCTCGTACTATTGAAATCAAAACCAGATAAGTAGAAAGATTAAGACATGGAAATTATCAATGCTTTAGGCAGAAGAAAAGCGGCTGTAGCACGTGTCTATCTACGTGCTGGTAGTGGCAAGATCACGATCAATGACAAGGAGATAGAGTCTTACTTCCCCAACCCACTACTACAATTTGTAGTGCGTCAGCCACTAGCAAAGCTAGGGGTAGAGGGTCAGTACGATATCAAGATCAACCTCAAGGGCGGTGGCTACACTGGTCAGAGCGAGGCAGCTCGTCTGGGTATTGCCCGTGCACTTGTAAAGATCAATCCTGAGGACAAGGCTGCACTCAAGGCAGAGGGCTTCATGACCCGCGACCCACGTGCAGTAGAGCGTAAGAAGCCAGGTCAACCAGGAGCTCGTCGTAAGTTCCAGTTCTCTAAGCGATAATGCTTTCAGAGGGCTACCTTTCGGCACATTATTAGAGAAGAGAGTATTTCGTTTAGTATCTAAGCTCGGGAGATGGCGGGCCGCACGGTCTACCCTACTTACCCTGCTCGAGGTCAAGACGATTGAAGAATGTAAACGATTTAGAGAATAGACACTATGTCAACAAGAGTAAATTTTGACCAGCTACTAGAAGCTGGCTCGCACTTCGGTCACCTCACTCGTAGGTGGAACCCAGCTATGGCTCCTTATATCTTTATGGAGCGTAATGGCATCCACATTGTAGACCTTCACAAGACTGTAGTGAAAGTAGATGAGGCAGCTGAGGCTCTTAAGAAGATGGCACAGCAAGGTAAGACCATCCTCTTTGTAGGAACCAAGAAGCAGGCACAAGAGGTGCTAGCAGAGAAGGCTCAGGAGTGCGGTATGCCTTATGTAACTGAGCGCTGGCCAGGTGGTATGCTCACCAACTTCCCTACCATCCGCAAGACGGTAAGTAAGATGGACAACATCGATACCATGATCAGCAATGGCACTTTTGAGAACCTCTCAAAGCGTGAGAAGCTACAGATCACTCGTCAGCGTGAGAAGCTGGAGAGAAACTTTGGCTCTATCAAGGATATGAAGAGTATCCCTGGGGCACTATTTGTAGTGGATGTATGCAAGGAGCACATCGCGATCCGCGAGGCACTTCGCCTAGGTATTCCAATCTTTGCTATCTGCGATACCAATGCCAATCCTAAAAACATCGACTATGTGATCCCTGCTAATGACGATGCTACCACTTCTATCGAGGTGATCGTAGGTGCTATGGCAGAGGCGATCAAGGAGGGTGCTATGGAGCGCAAGATTGCTAAGGCCGACGAGAAGGCTGCAGCACAGCAGGCTGAGGCAGAAGGCGAGGAGAGCACTGGACGCCGCCGTGGTGGCAGAGGTGTACGCCGTGAGCGTATCAAGCGTGAGGATAACGACGCTATGAACGCACGCCTAGCTGAGAAGTTTGCCAATAAGGAGTCCGATGAGGATGCTGAGTAAGGTGATTGGAGACTAAGACCAAGCATTAGACGACAGCCCAAGGACTTTGGACAATAGAGCAGCACCTCCATGCCCCGTAGAGCAATCAATACTCCTAGGGCTAGGAGGTGCTTTTTTTGAGACTAAGAATTAATTTATTACGATAAAGAAAGAAGATTATGGCAGTAACGATGCAAGACATCAAGCACCTTCGTGACCTCACTGGTGCTGGTATGATGGACGTAAAGAAGGCTCTTGAGGAGGCTGGTGGCGACCACGATAAGGCGATCGAGATCCTACGTAAGAAGGGTCAGGCGATTGCAGCAAAGCGCTCAGACCGCGAGGCAGCTGAGGGCTGTGTACTTACCCACACTGAGGGTGGCGTAGCTACCCTTGTGGCTCTAAAGTGTGAGACCGACTTTGTGGCTAAGAATGAGGACTTCGTAGCTTTGACTCAAAGCATCCTCAATAAGGCTGTGGCTGAGAAGCCTGCTAACCTTGAGGCTCTTCTAGCTCTCGAGATTGATGGTCGTACCATCGAGGCTCTAATCACCGAGCGCTCTGGCGTAACTGGTGAGAAGATGGAGCTAGGTGCTTACGAGCAAATCTCTGCCCCTGCAGTAGCAGCTTATGTACACGCTGGTAATAAGCTAGGTGTGATCGTGGGCTTCAATGAGAACCTTGATGGCGAGCTAGCAAAGGAAATTGCTATGCAGGCAGCATCTATGAACCCAATCGCAGTAGACGAGGCTGGGGTACCTGAGAGCATCAAGCAACAGGAGCTGGAGATCGCTATGGACAAGGCACGTCAAGCTGGTAAGCCTGAGAACCTACTTGAGCGTATCGCTCAGGGCTCTCTATCAAAGTTCTACAAGGAGAACACCCTCCTAAAGCAGGAGTTTGTATTCTCTGAGAGCAAGAAGTCGGTAGAGGAGACACTACATGAGGCTTCTAAGTCACTTACTGTAACTGACTTTAAGCGCTTCAATCTCAACCAAGACTAAACCTACTGAGGAAATAGTATCGCGGACGCTTAGGGGATAACCCTAGGTGTCCGCTTTTTTTGTGCCTGGTGTGTGGGGGCACTTTATCGGAGGGGGTACCTTTATCGGACAAGTCGGACAAGTCAGACAGGTCGGACAAGCAATAGATAAAGAGAATGCCACTCCGTGCAACAGCCTCCTAAAAAGCACCCGCGAGGGTGCCATTCAGATAGCCCCCGCGTCGGAGGGGGCAAAAGCCCCCGAACGACCGGCGGGGAAGGGGTGTACACAATCATACGACCCTTGTGGTCGCACAACCTATCCGAGTGCGACCACAAGGGTCGATGGATAAACCGCACCTCCTTTCCCGCGAGTCTTCGGCTCTTCGAGCCTTGACTCGGGGCTAGCTGAGTGGCACCCTCGCGGGTGCTTCCCAATCCTGTCTGATCTGTCCGACTTGTCTGACTCGTCCGACTTGTCCGAAAAAAACTCCAATTACTGTGGTAACAGAGCAATTTCTGAGGCTTCATTTACCACATATAAATCGTTGGGCTAGTAGGACAAAAGTTTAGTTGCAACTAAGCGATCGGCGAGATGCAACTAAGCAAATGACGAGTTGCAACTAAGCGATTGCTTAGTTGCAACTCAATTTTCGCCATATTGACACCACTGATTATCAATGGGTTACGAAGGCCATAAAAACACCACTTGACTCCCTCACTTTCGGAGCATCGGACACCACAATATGTATGGGATAGGTAGGCGATTTTTGTATATCAAGAGATATCTTTATCTTTGTAACGACCGTTACAGTAACCGCCATAACATAAGCAAGCGATGAGATTTTATGACAGAAATAGTGAGTTAGAAGAGCTGCAGAGGATTTCTAAGCTCTCATTTGAAGACCACTCAAGGATGACTGTAGTGACTGGTCGTCGTAGGATTGGTAAAACTAGCTTGATCCTTAAGGCAACCACTGGGGAGATTCCAGCTGTTTATCTTTTTGTGGGTCGCAAAAATGAAGCTCTGCTCTGCACTGAATACCAATCTATTATCAGCGAGCAGCTAGCTATCTTCGTACCTAGTGAGATCACCACCTTTCGCTCCCTATTTCAATACCTGCTGGAGGTGGGCGAAACCAAGCCATTTCACTTGATCATCGATGAGTTTCAGGAGTTTTACAATGTGAACCCTGCACTCTTTAGCGATATACAGTATCTGTGGGATCTATACCGAAAAAGGAGCAAGATGAATCTCATCATTTCGGGGTCGGTTTATTCTTTGATGCAGAAGATATTTCACGACAGAAAGGAACCACTATTTGGTCGAGCCGATAATGTAATTAAGCTTTCGGCCTTTGACACCCCTACACTCAAGGAGATTATGGGCGACTACCGTAAAAACTACAGTAACGACGACCTACTTGCACTTTTCACCTTCTCTGGTGGCATCCCGAAGTATGTGGAGCTACTTTGCGATAATACAGACTTATCAATCGAGGGGATGATTGCTTATATGGTGAGAGAGAATTCGCCTTTTATAGAGGAGGGGAAGTACCTCCTGATTGAGGAGTTTGGCAAGGACTATGGTACTTACTTCTCCATTTTAAGCGCCATCTCTGGGGGCATCAATACCCAACCACAGATAGAAGCATCATTAGGGAACAAGAACGTCGGCGGGCACCTGAAGCGTCTGATAGAGGTGTATCAAGTCATTGAGCGAAAGCGACCTATCCTTTCCAAGGTGGGTACTCAGACGGTTCGATACGATATTCAAGATAACTTCCTGAGGTTTTGGTTCAATTACTTTGATAGGCACCGATCTCTAATAGAGATTAACAACTTTCCAGCGCTCCAACAAATTATCCTCCAGGACTACCCCACCTACTCGGGGCTAGTACTTGAGAGGTATTTTGCTAAGCAACTGGCTGAATCGCATCAATACAGAGCCATCGGCTCGTGGTGGGACGCCAAAGATGCTCAAAATGAAATAGATATTGTCGCTTTGAAGTTAGAAAAGAGAAAGGCATTGGTAGCGGAGGTGAAAAGGCAGCGGAAAAATTTCAAGCCTGAGCTTCTGGAAAAGAAAGTGGCACACCTAATAAATAAGGTGCTCCCGAAGTATGATGTAGAGACCACTTGCCTTACTCTGGAGGATATGTAGCATTCAAGAGAGGGATCCCAACGTTGGGGTTAGCCAGAGTTTTGGTTGTCCGACCCCTCAACCGGGGTCGTAAGGGTGTTTTGCACATCGTTATACACAGGTCTTCGGCACTGCGTGCCTTGACCTGTGCCTATTTAACACGGACCCCTCAGCCGGGGTCCTTTCCACATAGGTACTCGAATGAATACTACACAACCATTTCTAATACATAACCCTTGAATCCGGAACCCAGGGGTTACGTATTAGAAGGGACTTGTCGAGTAGTATTCATCTGAGTATCTATGGTTAAGGACCTCCGTAGGAGGTCCGATTTGTTGTAGCCCCCATTCGAGGCTCGCAGAGCCGATGAATGGGGGTAAATAAG
>NZ_KV820690.1:0-5101 GCF_001815465.1 Porphyromonas sp. HMSC077F02
GTGCCTATTTAAGAGGGACCTCTGCCGAGGTCCTCCCTTATTGACCTCCAATGAATGCCATACGGCAATATCATTCTAATGTGTAACCCCTGATTAGAAAGGACTTACCATGTGGCAATCATCGGAGATTTTTGTATGAACCTCGGCAGAGGTCTCATCTGAGTTGGTATAGGACCCTTAGAGTTGCATTGCATCGAAACTATGAGATAGTTGCATCAATGAAACCGTTGCATTGAGACGAATTGCAGCGTTTCTTATGGAATTGGAGATGAGGCAAGTTGCTGGGATTTTCGGGGAAAGTGTAAAAAGTGAGGGGAATAGCCCTTACTTCTGCCTAAAAAATGGTATCTTTAGCCATTAGAATATTTGTAGATATGAAGCGAAGCGAAATAATTATACCGATAGAGGAGAAGTCCTTTAAAGAGTTACAGAGTGAAGAACTAGAGTTGGTGGAGGCAGCAAGGAGCATTGCCCGCGATGCCTATGCCCCTTACTCAAAGTTTAGAGTAGGTGCTGCCCTTCGCCTAAAGAGTGGCCGTATCGTCACTGGGTCCAACCAAGAAAATGCTGCCTATCCCTCGGGACTGTGTGCCGAGCGGACGGCACTATTCTACGCTGGGGCTCAGTACCCCGATGATCCAGTGGTCGCCTTGGCAGTGACCGCGATGCGGGATGACAATCTCTATGTAGCCGTAGCAGCCCCCTGTGGAGGTTGCCGACAGGTGATATTGGAGACCGCCGACCGCTATAAGTCGCCCTTCCCCGTCTACCTAGCCGGGCCCGACTCGGTACAGATAGTCGCAGATTGCAGGCAACTCCTACCGATCAATTTCGACGCATCGTCGCTATAAGAGAAGGAGCTAAGATGGGAGACTTTGTAGTATCGGCACGTAAATATCGTCCGAGCACCTTCGAGAGTGTCGTAGGGCAGAAGGCCTTGACCACCACTTTGAAGAATGCTATTCTTCAGAATAAGCTATCTCACGCCTACCTATTCTGTGGGCCGCGAGGGGTGGGCAAGACCTCTTGTGCCAGAATATTTGCGAAGACCATCAATTGCCAAAACCGTACGCCCGAGGGAGAGGCATGCAACCAGTGCGAGAGCTGTATTGCCGCTAATGAGCAGCGCTCCTATAATATTATGGAGCTCGATGCCGCCTCCAATAACTCAGTCAATGATATCCGCCAGCTGATAGAGCAGGTCTATATTGCCCCCACTTCGGGCAAGTATCGGGTCTACATCATTGATGAGGTGCACATGCTCTCGAGTAGTGCTTTCAATGCCTTCCTTAAGACACTAGAGGAGCCCCCCGCACACGCCATATTTATTTTGGCAACGACCGAGAAGCACAAGGTGCTACCCACCATCATCTCTCGCTGCCAAGTACACGACTTTAGCCGAATAACTAGCCACGACATTGCAGAGCACCTAGCCCACATCGCTTCCCAAGAGGGGATCACCGTTGAGCCCGAGGCACTGCAGATGATCGGCATCGCTGCCGATGGAGGAATGCGCGATGCCCTCAGTATGTTCGATCAGATAGCCGGCTTTGGTGGCGGACAGGTGACCGTAGAGGGGGTGAGGCAAAACCTTAATCTCCTCAATGAAGATGAGTACTTTAGGCTACTCGCCTATGTGGTGGAGGGGCAGCACCCCAAAGCCCTTTCGCTCATCAATGACCTTCTAGAGAGTGGGTACGAGGGCGATATCGTGATGCGGGGCTTCTCGGGTTTCTTGCGCAATGTATTGATGGCCCAATCGGCCGAGACGATTCAGCTGATCGAAGCCCCCCAATCTATCCAAGAGCGTATGTCCAAAGCCGGGGCCTATACCCCAGCTAGCATGCTGTGGAATTATCTCAAGATTAGTAGCTCCTTTGGTGCTGAGTACAAAGGGACGCCCGATAAACGTCTGGCACTAGAGGTGGCAGTACTAAGGATGTGTGAGCTATCGAGCTCCAGCCCATTGGCTACGCCCGTAGCCCCCGCCCCAGCTGCTGCCCCGACAGCTACCCCCTCCGCCACCACATCAACACCCCCGCAGGCCTCCACACAGCAGGTCCATCAGCCAGCTCAGGCACCTACCCAGGTGAGCCAGCCGACACAAGTCTACACCAAGGCTCAAACCATTAATCCACAGCCCACTCGGCGCACTCAAGGTAATGGCGGACAAGAGCTCTATGGCTTTTCCCTAAAAACAGGTAAGCCAACCGTGCAGAGGGAGGAGACCAATACTGGGCCGGTAAGCCAAAACCGCAACGAGGAGTACACCGAAGAGCAGCTACAGAAGGCGTGGCGAAAGGCAGTGGCAATGGTCAAGAACGCCCCCTTTGCCAAGGGTGTATTGCAGCGGATTACCCCCACAAAGTCACCCGACCACAATATCCAGCTAGTGGTACAGAGCAATACCATCAAGATGCAAGTGGTGCGCGTGCTAGGGCCAGTGCTAGAGGTGCTCCACGATGAATTGAAAAATGACCAAGTTGGCATTGCCATTGAGGTAGATGTGAAGCTACAGGAGCTACTACCACAGACCCCCAATGAGCGGTGGGCATTTGTCGCCAAAGACAATCCTTGGCTGCAGCAGATGGCACAAGACCTGCAGCTTCGACCTAGATAACTAAAGAGTAATAATCACTAAATAACTAAATCAAACAACAACATGAGAAAATTACCTAAGGTACTAATTTCACTAACCCTGCTCCTCGGACTTACTATGCCAGCGATGGCACAAGAGGCTGCTAAGGAGGAGTACAAGTTTACAGTAGTAAAGGAGCTACCTATCACACCTATCCAAAACCAAGCCAATTCAAGCACATGCTGGTCGTTTAGCGGACTAGGGTTCCTAGAGATGGAGGCATTGCGTATCAGTGGCAAGAGCGTAGTGCTCTCACCTATGCATGTGGTATCTCACTCTTATCGCGATAAGGCCGATAATTACATCCGCTACCAAGGGGAGACCAACTTTGGCCCTGGTGGCTCTTTCTATGATGTCCTTTACTCTGTAAAGCACTACGGTATCGTGCCAATGAGCGAGATGGAAGGTCTCAACTATGGCTCAAAGCGCCACAATCACAATGAGATACACGCTGCTGCAGATGGATTTATCAAAGCTATCCTCAAGAATTCAGAGCGCTCAGGCCTCACACCAGCTTGGAAGAAAGCTTTTGGCGGAATCATCGATGCTTATCTAGGGGAGCTCCCAGAGAGCTTTACCTATGAGGGTAAGAGCTTTACCCCCGAGAGCTTCGTGAAGTACCTAGGGCTCAATATGGACGACTATGTATCGCTCACCAGCTTTACTCATCACCCATTCTACTCTAAGTTTGTACTCGAGATTGCCGATAATTGGAGACACTCTCTATCTTACAACCTCCCTCTCGATGAGTTTATGCAAGTCTTCGATAATGCGATCAATAACGGATATGGTATCGCATGGGGTAGCGACGTAAGCGAAGTAGGCTTTAATAGAGATGGACTAGGAATCCTGATCGATGCCGACGCAGCAGAGTCTACCGGCTCCGACCAAGCTCGCTGGATCGGTGCTACTCCAAGTGAGAAGCGCAGTATGATCAATGAACTGGTACGCACTCCTGGTGCTCCAGAGATCAAGGTGACTCAAGAGTGGCGCCAAACAGGCTTCGATGCTCAAGAAACAACCGATGACCACGGTATGGTGATCTATGGTATCGCTAAGGACCAGACTGGTAAGAAGTTTTACATGGTCAAGAACTCTTGGGGCGAAGCTGGCCGTTACAAAGGTCTATGGTATGTATCCGAGAACTTTGTAGCTGGTAAGACCATCAATATTGTGGTGCACAAAGACGCCATTCCTTCTGCTATCCGCAAGAAGCTCGGCATCTAATCCCTATCTTAATATAATATAGAATATCCCCGCTGGCCCATCGGATCAGCGGGGATATCTTATTGATGCCAACTGAAAGGGGAGTGGGGGTACCTTATCGGGCAGGTCGGACAATTCGGACGCCCGATAGGCTGGTGGTGGTGCACCCTATCGGGTGCTTTTTCGGGGTAGGGTACCTAATGGGGAGCCCTTATCGGACAAGTCGGACGAGTCGGACAAGTCGGACACCCGCTTTCTACCAGTAGCTTATTAGCCGCCCGACCTGTCTGACCTGTCTGATCTGTCCGACTTGTCCGATGAGGCACCTTCTCCCGATGAGGAGGCTGGTGGTAGTCACAAAAAGAGGGCGAGCAGCCAATTGGTTGCTCGCCCTTTATTAATATAGCTTGGCGCTACTCTTAGAATACAAAGGTTAGACCAAGGGTGCTAGATACACCTGCAAGAGTGGTAGTTACCTTATCCTTCTTGAATGAGCTACTAGTGTATCCTAGACCTAGTGTAAGACCTACGTTAGGATTCACAAAGTAGGTTACACCACCACCTACGCCATAGTATAGACCACCAGCTGAGGTAGTAGTCTTACTGTCAGATACAGGAGCTTTACTTGTAGAGGAGAGATGTGCATACCCTACCTGAGCGCTAAGGAATGGACGGATGTTGCTATTTGGTAAGAAGAAATAGCTTACTGCAGGAGCGATAATAAAGGTACCCTCACTGTCGCCATCACGACCAGAAAAGTCGTAGCCTAGTTCAGCACCTACTGCAAGGTTGTCGATCACGAAATAGCGTGCGTCGAAAGCAAGCTTAAGGTTGGTAGTAGCTTTAGTATCAGTTTGCTTATTACCATCAACCGTCATTGAAGGCTTGCCAGAGAATAGAGATAGAGAGGAACCTGCACCTACCATCACCTTACCTGCCTCAGTCTGAGCAAAAGCGCTCACAGAGCAAAGAGCCATCACTGCGGTGGCTACCATTAGTTTAATTGTCTTCATGATAAAATCTAAATCTAATTGTTAAACAAATATACAATCATTATATATTCGGTAGCAAATATACGAATATATATTGAACCGTTGCTTAATGGCCATAAAAAAAATCAGGGTTTACGCATTAGAATAATCTTACCGTGATGACCTCCCCTTGTAGTCGAACAAGCTCATCCAAGTGCGACCACAAGGATCGTAGGCTTTGAGCCCCTCGTTACCCGCCGGTCTTCGGCTCTGCGAGCCTTGACCG
>NZ_KV820690.1:5201-5589 GCF_001815465.1 Porphyromonas sp. HMSC077F02
GGGCTATCTGAATGGCACCCTGTCGGGTGCTTTTCGGGGGTGCCTTATCGGATTAGTCGGAGGACCTGTCGGGTGCTTTTTTGGGTGCCCCGATCTAAGCAAAAACTGAGATGCAACTAAGCATTTGCTTTGTTGCAACTCGCCATTTGCTTAGTTGCAACTCGTCGATCGCTTAGTTGCATCTCAGTTTTGGCCTTTGTATGTATTTGTATTTCAGGTGGTTGCAAAAGCCCTTTTTCTTCCTCTTTTTACTGGGTCGGACAACATTATTCTAGAGCTAACGCCCCTCCGACGTGGGGGCTAAGATCCGTCGGACCTCTGGCGAGGTCCTTTCTGGAGGGGAGTGGAGGGAGAGCACCCGACAGGGTGCCACTCAGCTAGCCCCTGG
>NZ_KV820690.1:5689-26339 GCF_001815465.1 Porphyromonas sp. HMSC077F02
GGGGCTATCTGAATGGCACCCTGTCGGGTGCTCTGCGGGAGGGTATCTTTATCGGACAGGTCGGACGCTGTGATAGATGGATGGGTGGTGACTGTGGCTGGTTACCGATCTTTTTAATTGGGAGGGGTGGGGGGTGGTTAGATGTTGGCGTAGATGCTGAGGGTCTCGAGTGGGACGTTGCCGAGCTCTGAAGCGACTTGGGAGTAGTTGCTCTCTGGGGTGGTGAGGATACGGTCGCAGTGCGAAAGGGCGAGTAGCTCGCCGAGGGATTGTATTACTCCTTTCAGTGTGTCGGGGTCGGCAACGCTGTGGGGTACATAGACGCGCTCTCTAAAGATGGTGGCGAGCCGCTCACGCTCATCTTTGGAGGTGGTGGCGATGTAGAAGTTGGTCTCTCTATCGGCCTCTATCATCTCTTGCATCCGCTTGATGAATAGTTCGATGGGGCATTCGTTGAACGTGGAGCGGGAGTTGGCTCTTCGATTGATATGCACTCCTACCACGCTATTTTTCCAGCTTGCCATAATGGAGAGTACCACGTTATTGACCTCCACGGTCGATTCTAGCACATCGTACATTCCGTAATAATTGCCGAAGCTCTGGTCTGTGGCAATCAGCAGGGACTTCTCTCCATCTTTGAGAAGAGCCTCTAGCTCGTCTCGGTCGCGTGAGATCATCCGTGCGAGATGACTGCCAAAGAGTACTCTATCGTACCTCAGTGATACGATGGGGTAGGAGAGGTATAGGTTATTGATCATGGGTGGCATATTTAGTAGCGTATCCCATGTTTCAGAGGCTCTCAAAGTGATCTCCTTCGTGGCTAGTCTGGGGACAAGGGTGAAAAGTCGGTCTGTGGATACCGGCATCTCTTCGTCGGTATGCCAAATGATCTCGAGAGGGCGGTGATACTTCTCTGCCAAGTAAATCATCGAAGCCACCGTCCGTACTCTACTTGCTACTCCTCCCATGGGCACTAGTGTGATGCCCTTTGCCTGTAGCTTGCTCTCCTCTTGCTTCTCTACTACCTCACTCATCGCTTACTCTCCTTTTTTCTTAGTCCAAAATTCCATGATTAGCTCCTTTACCTGTGCCTCGAGACCTCTAAACGTCTCTAGCCTACGCATGAGCCACCAGCCAAATATACCAATTACCAACGACCTCCACACACTATCTAGCAACGGATGCCCTGCGTGGGGGAGTAGATAATTGACCCACATCAATAGCCCAAAGAGGGCTACAATCCGCACCAGCTCTCTACTAAGCGGGGTGATTTGTAGCTTTCGCCAAAGCACCAATTGCTGAAAGGTGTAGCTCGCCCCAAAGGTAATCATTGTGGCCACGGCGGCTCCGACCATTCCCCAGAGCTCGATCAGGTAGAGATTGAGCAGGATGGTGACTACTACCACTATTATGGTGTAAGCGAGGGTCCAGAAGTAGTACTTGGAGTACCTCAGTATGCCATTGCCGAAGCTAAAGGCGAGGTCGATTAATTTCCCCAACCCCAAAAATAGCACCACTCCTTTGCCGAGTGCATAGGTTTCGCCATTGGGAATGAGCCAAAAGAGCAGGTCGATATTGACCCAAATCGCCAGTAGTAGCAATGCCCCTACCAATAGCTGATAGCACGATACTCGGCGATAGAGCTGATTGAGCCGAGCGGTATCGCCACTGTGGATCGCCTCTGAGGCAAAGGGCGACGACATGGCACTGAGCGAGCGTGAGGGCATCTCAATTACCGCCACCACATAAAAGGCGATGGTGTAGATACCAGCTGATGCCATCCCGAGTTCGGCAGAGACCATAAAGAGGTCGAGGCGCTGCACGATGCTGCTGCCCATAGCACTCAGGAGGGTGAAGAGGGTGTAGCGTCGGAAGTCTCTCCGCACGTCGGGAGCGATGGGTTCGATAGGTGCGCTGAGTGCCTGAGGCGATATCCGTAGGCTGTAGAAGAGGGTGACACACATCATTACTCCATAGGAGAGCACAAAGGCGATCACAAAGAGGTCGAAGTCGATCCAGCCGATTCCATAAGCGATGTATGCCACGAGTAGGAGGAGCCGGAGCAGTACTTCGCGGCTCACTTTGGGCAATACTATACGCTGCCTTAGGCTACAGTAAACCTCGAGTAGGGTTTGGTAAAGGATGAAGAGCACCAGTGGCAGGACCATATAATAGTACCGCCGGAAGAGGTCTTCTTCCCCTCCTTTAGGGGAGAAGTAGGCGACCAGGGGCTCTTTGAATAGGAGGTAGGCACCGCCAAATATCAATAATCCTAGGAGTGGAATGGTGAGTAGCAGACGAAAGAAACCCCTATCTCGTCCATCATCTGTACGAAAATAGGGGTAATAGCGAATGCTGGAGCTATTGGTTGCCAAAAGGGCATAGCCCGATACTAAAGTGGCAGCTTCGACCAACACCCTTGTGAGGCCAATCTCCTCGGGGGTTAGTAAGCGGGTGATGACAAAGAAGGTGCTTAGGAAGCCGATCCCCGCACCGATTAAATTGGTGAGGGTACCTTTGAAGCTCTGCCTAAATACCACGTTCATACCGCTTGCCTATGCTTAAGTCGCTCGTGAATTACTCTCGAGGGGTCATTGTGAGCCCTACCTCTACCACTCCTTTGACGATGGAGTCGGTGGAGAGTTGCCGGACGCTGTAGGTGTAAACCCCTTGTTCGGGGTACCGCATGCCTTCCTCTATCCGAAGGCTCTGTTCGTAGATCGCAAACCCTCCGCTCCTTAGCCGGAGGTGAGATAGGGGCACATTGACCACTCGTGTGGTGAAGTGCCGAGAGGGGGTCTCGAAGGCGATCCCTATCGGTAGCTGCTGGTATCGGATGTCGCGCTTCAGGCGTAGGACGAGGTCTACATCATACAATTGTGTACTATCGAGGTCGCTTGTGCTGAAGAATATTTCCCGATCTTGTGACCATGCCTCATCGGGAAGCTGCTCGAAATAGTGGTACCGAGGTTCGTTGGGCTTACAGCCAACGCTGACCACTATCCAAAGCACCATCCATGCCACTTGGGCTATAAGTTTGGCACTCGCCATACCACCACCTTTCATATCCCCTTTGGCAGCTCTGCGTACCTACTTAGTCCGATGGATTCCCGTCACGATTGTTGCGACCTCTTCGGTCCCGCCTATTTCGTGCGGTGCCCTCAGAGGCTTGAGCTTGAGAGGGGCGGTTGTTATTCCGCCTACGGCGACGTCTGTTGCCACCCTCCTTAGCGGGGCTAGCGCTCTGTGCGTTGGGGGCTGCCTGCTTCTCTCTATTTTTCTGCCTTCGGTTATTGCCCTTGCTCCGCCTCTGTCTGCGCTCTTTCCGCTCGTCGTCAAAGCGGTTCATGCTACTCTGCAGTAGGAGGTCGTTTTGTGTCTCCTCTCCGGTCGCCTTAGGTGCTAGCTCCTCATCGCCATGGAGGTTGTAGGGTAGCTTGCCTGCTTTGTTTTGTGCGATGATCTCATGAGCTCGCTCCTTGGAGATGGTGATGGGCTCAGAAACCTCCCGGCGGTCACGTGCCTTTGGTACGTAGGTGAGCTGACCTGCTAGGATGTCGGCTTTCATAAATCGATAGTCGCCGACGGAGGTGCGTAGCTCTATGGAACGGTGGGGGAGCTGCTGCTGTGCCTCGAGGTAGGTATCTGCTTCGAAATTGAGGCAACACTTGAGCTTGGCGCACTGGCCTGCTAGCTTTTGGGGATTGAGGGATAGATCTTGCAGACGAGCGGCATTGGTGCCTACCGATACAAAGCTAGTCATCCAGCCTGAGCAGCAGAGCTGTCGGCCACAAGGACCCAACCCTCCGATCCTTCCCGCCTCTTGGCGAGCTCCGATCTGCTTCATCTCCACACGGATATGAAAGACCTCTGCCAGCTTTCGGATCAATTGACGGAAGTCTACTCGCCCCTCGGCGATGTAGTAGAAGATGGCCTTTTGCCCATCTCCCTGATACTCTACATCGCCTATCTTCATCTCTAGACCAAGGGCGTCGGCGATCTGGCGACTGCGGATCATTGTCTCTTGTTCTAGGGCTTTGACCTCGTAATACCGCTCCATATCGGAGGGCTTGGCAATACGATAGATGCGGCGTGGCTCGCCATTGGGGTGGCGGTAGTTGACCTTCGCCATCTGCTTTTGTACCAACTTTCCGGTCAGCGTTACCTCTCCAATGTCGTGGCCGGGAAACGCCTCTACCGCAACCATATCCCCCTTGTGGAGGTCTAGTGCCAGACTATTGAGGAAGTATCCCTTGCGTGTATTCTTGAATTGTACCTCTACAAACTCCTCGCTATTGCACCCCTCTGGGAGATCGCGGAGGTAGTCGGAGACGCTGAGTTTCTTTTTGCGGTTGGTAGCAAACCCTTCGGCTCTAGCCGAGGAGTAGTGTGTGCCAATATTATTGATATCTTCTTGGATCATTACTTATTCGATATTACGTACAATATCTACAAAGTTACCTTTTTCCAGAGATACCTACAAGTTGGAGAAAAAGGCAATCATCACTTAGACCTTTCTAGAAGTCTATTTTGATGGTACTCCGAAGTTGACTCGATAAGTGATCATTGGGAAGAAGGTGAAATGGTATTGTGTAACGTACCTCTGCCTATCGACATCATACATCTTGGCAGCAACGTTTTTGCGATTGGTGATATTGACAAGATCGATTCCCCACTCTTGCGTAGCCTTTGGTCCGTAGAGACGAACCCCAAATCGAGTATCTATGCGTAGATATGCGGGGAGCTGGTGTGCCATCCACTGGTCTCTTTGGTAGATAATTTTATGCTGTGCAATAGACTTGGCTTCGTCCACTGGTGTGTACCGAAGTCCGCCTGCCAGAGCCACCTGTGGAGCAGCGAATAGCGTCCATTTCTTATTGAAGGGATGTTCAATGCCACCAGTGATATTAAGGATGTACTTCCCATCAAATGCCGTGCTGAACTCCTGCTGAAGTATGGGGTCGGTGTAGAGCGAACGGTATAGTGTTCCAGAGATGAGTAAGAAGTAATTGTGGCTAAAATACTTCTCAAGAGTCAGCTCCACACCATAGTTTCTTCCTTTGCCAATATTCTTAAGCCCAGGGATCCGCTCCATATTGTTTTCCCCGGCTCCATAATTAAGCAAGGAGGTGCCATAGGCACGGTCCTCCGTAGGTATCTCAAAGTGGCTTTGATAGTAGAGCTCAGACTTCAATCGCCAATCTTTATTCCATTGATAGTTATAGGATAGGTTGATGTGCCAGCTTTTAGAGAAGCCTAGGCTGTGGCTGAGGGGGTCAAGCTCTCCCGTGCTATCTTTCACGAAAAAGAATGTATGGGGTGGTAGCTGAGCGTACAGTCCTCCTGATAGACCGAGTGTGTGCTGTGAGCCTATCCGGTATTCAAGCGCTGCACGTGGCTCTATTGAGTAGCTGCCATTGAGGGGTAGGTACATATTATGTAACCCTATGGTACTTGATATTCTCTCTGAAAAGAGGTGCTGATACTGTGCATATGCTCTTAGAAGACCAAAGCCTTTTCGTAAATCATTGAGTGGA
The DNA here is from genome assembly GCF_001815465.1 of Porphyromonas sp. HMSC077F02. Lineage (NCBI taxonomy): Bacteria > Pseudomonadati > Bacteroidota > Bacteroidia > Bacteroidales > Porphyromonadaceae > Porphyromonas > Porphyromonas sp. HMSC077F02. Next base: position 11,227 of record NZ_KV820690.1, read on the forward strand.
AAGGGATACTCGGAGGAGAGGTTGTAAGCATTGAGGAGATAATGGTCGAGTACTAGCCCGGCGTAGACTTGGTCACGCTGTGAACTGAAACGGTGGTGTACATCGGCTGTCAATGAAAGCTTATGCTCTCGGCTTCTATCTAGGTAGATCATTTTCCAATCACTCGTTTTGGGGAGCATTACCGTATCTACCTTCATATCAACCTTATTGTAGTTCCATGAGAGTGTCGCCTTGAGGTCGGTCTGAGGGCTGAGCTGCCCTTGGTAGGTTAGCCCAACCATTGCCAGTTGGCTTCTTAGCTTTATTAATTGGTCAAAGCTAGTCTCCTCCACCTCTACCGTCGACCCAGAGTTAAGATTACTCAATTGAATATCTATCCCGCTGGTCCCCATCAACGCGATGAGCGATAATTGATGCTCGTCATTTAGTTGCCAATGGAGTTTGGTGGTGAGGTCTTGATACTTGGGTACGGTGGCCATCTCTTTGCTAAATAGCTTCATAGCGTAGCTCATGAGTTCGGGTATGGAATACCTATAGGAGGCAATGTAAGTGAGCTGCTTCTTCTTATCAATAGGGCCTTCGCTCATAATTTCTAGACCATTGTATCCCATTTGAAAGCGCATCTGATGCTGGTGTGGGTTTCCTTTTCGAAGATTGAGATCAAAGATGGCTGCTAGGGCGTTCCCCTGCAATGCTTGCCAACCACCCATCATAAAATCTGAGTTGGTCACTAAGTTCATATTGAGTGCTGTTACCTGCCCTGCCGTCATGCCAATACCTGCATTGAAGTGGTTGGGATTAGGAATTTCAATACCATCCATACGGTATTGTACGCCAAGAGGCGAATTCCCTCGGACCACTATTTCATTTCGAGAGTCATTGATAGGCATCACACCAGCAAAGCTTCGTACCATACGTGCTGGATCTCCCAAGGTCCCCGCATAGCGGTCAGCCTCCTCTACGCTAAAGCTACGAGCGCCAGCATAGAGAAGCGGCTGAATGGGTCGGCTCTTATCGTGAATCCGAACGATCTCTACTCCGTCTAGTGTGTAGGAAGCAGGCTCTAGAGAGAGCTCTAGGTACTCCGATCGTCCTACGGTGAGGACGATCTCTATCTCTTTTGTTTCATAGCCAATACAACTGACTCGGAGATTGTGTCGCCCTACAGGGGCATTGATTGAAAACCTTCCATGGGCATCTGTTGTTATACCGATAGGAGGGTTCGTCCCCACCACGAATAGAGTGGCATCTGGAATGGCCTCTTTATTTGTAGTGCTGATAATCCTCCCAGTTAAGGGTACCATTTGTGCAGATGCAGAGGTGAATAGTGCTATAAGTAGCAGACCAAGTAGAGCAATTCTTCTAAACATACGCCTATTATTATTATTCGCTATTAACTTCTTGCAAATGTACTGTACTAGTATTTCAATACAGTTAATATTGACGATACAATTCTGTTAATATTATGAAGTATGAGAATGCAAATGGATTGCGGGGAATTATCAGTAACTTGCAAGCACAATCAAAAATTAAGGAGAGATGAATATAGAGAGACAGTTTACGGTCACTGGCATGATGTGTGCTGGGTGCGTGGCTACGGTGGAGGAAGCACTCCGCAAGGCAAGTGGGGTGCAGGAGGTATCGGTCAATCTGATGGAGGGGCGGACTCTCGTTACCTATGACGACCAAGTGACTTCGCCCGAGGAGCTACAACGGATTGTCCGAAGCATCGGGTATGATATGCTGATAGAGGCTGAGGCGAGCGAGCGGGAAGCGATCCGTGAGGAGGGAGAGAGCCGTGCGTTGAAGGCTTTGAGACGGCGGTTGATCGTTACGGTGCTGCTTGCTATCATCGCCATGGTGGTGGATATGTATGGGGCGCATTGGGGTATTTCCTCGGTGTGGGTGCTGAGGATCAATGCGGTGATTGCTACGGTAATACTCCTCTGGTCGGCAGGCGACTACCATCTGCGGGCATGGAAGCAACTACGGCACGCCTCCTTCACGATGGATACGCTGATCAGTATGAGTACGCTCACCGCCTATCTATTTAGCCTAGTACGCTACTTGGCACTTGGTGAGGTGGAGAGTGGCGACCTCTTTGGCAATAGTTACTTCGACGTGGTGGGGATGATCGTCTCCTTTGTGTTGCTTGGTCGCTATATAGAGGAGCGGGCGAAGCAACGCACTAATACCGCCCTCCGGCAGTTGATGGCACTGGCTCCCGACTCGGCGATGGTGGAGCGAGAAGGGGTTTGGTTGGAACTTCCCTTAAACGAACTGGTGGTGGGGGATAGGATCCGCTTGCGTCACGGAGATAGTGTGCCAGTGGATGGCAAGCTAGAGGCGGAGGGCTCCTTTGATGAAAGTAGCATCACTGGCGAACCCTTGCCTCGTACCAAAGTGGCGGGCGAAGAGGTCTATTCTGGGAGTATCTCCGTGGGTAAAGCAACCACCTTTATCGCCACAAAGGTAGGCGAAGAGACGCTACTGAGCCGTGTGGTAGAAGCGGTTCGCCATGCCCAAGCGACCAAAGCTCCTATCCAAAGGATTGCCGATAAGGTGGCGGGCTACTTTGTCCCTACCATCCTTTTCCTTGCCTTGGTAACGCTACTGGCGTGGGGATTGGGTGGAGGTGAAACCCCGTGGTTACACGGCATCTACTTCGCCATCAGTGTGTTGGTGATCGCCTGCCCTTGTGCCTTGGGATTGGCCACCCCCACAGCCATTACCGTAGCGATGGGCAAAGCCTCTTCCCTCGGTTTGCTAGTGAAGGATGCTACCGCCCTGGAGCAATTGGGCAAGGTAACCGACGTAGTTTACGATAAAACAGGGACGCTCACCAAAGGAACCCCCACCATTGTGGCAGCTCAGTGGCTAGCAAGAACGCCCGAGAATGAAGCGCTCCTTGTGCGTGCCGAGCAGATGAGTAGCCACCCCCTAGGCGCCGCCATCATTGCCGCCTACAGTGCAATGGGCAGCGATGCCACCCCCGAATCACTCACTGAGGTGCCTGGCAATGGGCTCTTCTTTTGCCATAATGGAGAGAATTACCGCATCGGAAGTCGTGCCTTTGTCTGGTCCGATAGCCCGATGGATTCGGTCGATATTGAGGCATTGGAGCGAGACTACCCTTTCGCCACGATGGTTTATTATGCCACCGATGATCAGCTACTGGCGGTGCTGGTGATTGAGGATGAGATACGGGAGGAGGTGCCTGAAGCGATGGCTCAGCTTGCCACCCGCCATGGGGTGACGGTGCATCTGCTCTCGGGCGACCAAACGGGTAGGGTGGAGGCTTTTGCCAAGATAGCAGGTATTGAAAAGGCCAAAGGGGAGCTTTCGCCACTCGATAAGAAGAGCTATATTGAGCAATTGCAATCGGAAGGAAAGGTGGTGGCGATGGTGGGAGATGGCATCAACGACTCCCCCGCTTTGGCAGCCGCCGACCTCAGCATCGCCATTGCCAGTGGTAGCGACATCGCTACTGAGGTGGCACAGCTCACCGTTGTCTCGGGTTCGCCCTTTGCCCTTGAGCAGGCGATCGCTCTCTCCAAACGGAGCAGTCGGATCATCCACCAAAACTTCTTCTGGGCCTTCTTCTACAACATGCTGGCGGTGCCAATAGCTGCCGGCTTGTTTTACCCCGCCCTCTTTGTTAGCCCGATGATTGCCGCTGCCGCGATGGCGTTCAGTTCCGTCACCGTGGTGCTCAATAGCCTCCGCCTCAGGCGTTAATCGGCGAGGTAGCCTTTAGGGAGGCGGTAGTTCCAGATGTGGTGTGGGTCTTGTGGAATATTGATCTGCTCCGCCTCGGGTGGTACTTCCGACCCAAACCCCGTGAGGACAAACCAATCCTGTGGCGGGAGCACAAGTAGGATAGAGCGGGGCGACTGAAGTAATGCATTCACTAAGCCACGAGGCGAGATATCCTCCTCAAAGTGGTAGCTCTCCGCCAACGCCTTCCGCTCCTTCTTGGAGAGCGTCTGCCACCAACCTCGTAGCGAAGGCATATCGTGCGTTGAGGTGGTGACCAGTGAAAGCTGTGGGATATCCTCAGGCTCCACAAACGTGCGACCGAGTAGCTTCGGCATCCGTAGTACCTCTAACGAAATGATTTCAAGCCCTCTCAGCACCTCATGGATACATTGGGGCAACACCCCAAGGTCCTCGGCACAAAGCAATAGGTCGCTCGCCGAAAGAATGCTCGTGAGCCGCTCCAAGGCGGTAGCGGTCCACAGGGCGTCATTCTCCTTATAATAATAGCTGTAAGAGAGCCCGAGTAGCCGTTGCTGCTCCTCCTCCGAAAGGGCGTCAAAGCCCTGGCAACTTGCCGGCTCTAGTGGCGGATGATACTGCCCTCTTTCATCCTTATTGAAGAAGGACTCCAAGCCACGCACCTGCTCCTCGGCATACCCCTTCGCCGGCACATACCAGCCAGTAGCGGCATCGCCACTCCCTACTGGGATGCTCCAAATGCGGAAGAAGCCGAGGATATGATCAATACGAAGGGCATCAAAGTGCCGTGACATGGTCTGTAACCTTTGTCGCCACCATTGATAGCCATCACGTGCCATCGCCTCCCAATGATAGGTCGGAAAGCCCCAATCCTGCCCTGTAGCCGAAAAGGCATCTGGCGGTGAGCCCGCCTCTTTATCGAGGCAAAAGAGTTGCGGTGCCACCCAAACGTCCACACTATCGCGCGACACCCCAATCGGAAGATCCCCCTTGATGATAATCCCTCGCTTATGTGCTTCATCTCGTAGAGCGCTCAATTGTCGGTAAAGATGGTATTGGATAAATTGATACTTCTCCACCGACCGCTCCAGCTGATGCCCACGAAAGCTTTTGCCCTTCTGCCACGCCGCCAACACCTCGCCATAGGGCGGATACTGCGATAGACCTCGCTCCGGATAAAGGTCGCGTATCGCACAAAAGAGTGCGTAGGGTAGGAGTTGCGACTGCTCCTCCTCAATAAACTTCAGGTACTCCCGACTTCGCTTCTGCAGAGCCCATCGGTCAAAGAGTAGCTCGATTACCTCCTCCTTAAATCGTGACACCGCTACATAGTCCACTGCATCACGAGCATCCAAAAGCCTTGCCCTATGCTCCCATAGAGGGCGCTCAGGTGCGGTTAAATAACCCGGTAGCTCCTGCAAGTCTATATAGATCGGGTGCAATCCATACGTAGTTATCGCACTATAGGGATATGAGTCCCGATCTGTATGGCTAAAAGTGGTATCGTAGATCGGTAGAAGCTGCAGCACAGATTGCCCTCTCTTCTGCATCCAATCCAGCAACTCAATCGCTGCCGAAAAGTCACCAATCCCTTGCGTTGCCTTTCCTCGTAGTGAAAAGAGGGGCACCGCTGTACCAGTCAAGGTGCGGGGCAATGGCTCCTCCGTTGAGATCCCTTCAAAAATAGGCTCTGGAAGCGTGCTAAGCATAAAATGGTCCGCCTTCGAAGGACGGTAATATCGATTATCCCCTTTCTCCCAAAGAACTTCCCCATCGGGTCGCCTCCAGACCAACTTGTACTCCGTCTCAATAGCCTTAGGGAACTGGAGTAGATAGCCGTGCCGACAAAGGGTAAGAGGCATCCCTCCCTCCACATTCCACCCCCCGATAGAAGGGTCGGCACCCACCAAAAGGAGGTCGCCATCATAAGCTCGATGGGTGGGAACCAAATAGGCTTCTCGCGACGTAGTGGAGAACGAAGGCATCCGATACTTCCTCAGATTGCACTCCCTTAAGAGATGTGCCAAAGGAGCTTCTGTATAGCGATGCCATGGAGTCGCCTCCATCCAATAATCGTGCACCGTCGCCTTGCCCTCGCCATTGATAGAAAGGCGAAGAGTATGGGGCGAACTTGGAGGTTCTACTCTCTGCAAAAGTCCCTCCCGCTCAATTCGGTAGTGGTAAATCAATTCTACTGACGTCGTCTCATCAAGGTCCAGCAGTAGTCGCCACGTAGCACGACCATTGTCGGGCGTGAGAGGCTTCTCGGTGGGCACCCCATTGATCGTCCCCACCCAGTAAATCTGCACCATCGGGTCAGCCGCATAGTAAGGCAGCACAAAGCTGATCTGTGGCATATATAATATGGTATGTAAAAAAGAGAACTTACTTCTCCTCTGTGGTCAATCGTAGTTTAGAGAAGTCGACGCCAAAGGAGATGTCCATCCGACGCCCCTCCACCACTAGAGGGTCATTGGCCTGAACCAACTTCAGCCTATCCCTAACCATAGAAAGAGGTACATGCGTCACCTTCCCTGCCCGCATGCTCACCATCACACCAAAGACGCCATCGGCAATCAATTGCGAAGCGTGTCCGCCCAACTTGGTACAAAGGTTGCGGTCAAACGAAGAGGGGGCTCCGCCTCTCTGCACATATCCCAGAACCGTCTCACGGCTATCAATATCAGCCTCCTCGCGTAGCTTACGAGATAGGTAATGGCCAGCCGACTCACGCTCCGCCTCAGGCTGCTCCTTTTGCTCATCAAAGACAACCCCCTCTGCCACCACAATGATGGCATAGTTCTTTCCCTCCTCATAGCGCTTGCGGATGGCCGCCTTCACCAACTCTAGGTCGCACCCTAGCTCAGGGAGCAAGATCACATCCGCCCCACTCGCCATCCCCGAGTGGAGAGCGATCCAACCTGCCTCGTGCCCCATCACCTCCACCACAATCACCCGATTGTGGCTCTGTGCGGTGCTATGAATGCGATCAATTAGCTCCGTAGCGATACTCACTGCTGTGTCAAAGCCAAAGGTGATATCGGTGCCATAGATATCGTTATCAATCGTCTTGGGCACTCCAATCACATTAAAACCGAGTTCCGAGACCACGGCAGCTGTCTTTTGTGTGCCATTGCCACCGATGCAGACAATAGCATCGAGCCCCAGCTCCTTCCATGCCTTCTTTAGCTCCTCTACCGCTTCATCTTGCTTTAGCAGCGCCTTACGAAAAGCCTTGTCTCTACTGGAGCCCAGAATCGTCCCTCCCATACTGAGCAGACTAGAGAGGTTCATCATGTTCAGCTCAATATAATTCTTCGTGGTGATGCCGGTAAACCCGCCCATAAATCCCAGTACCTCCATGCCGTGTGCATGAATGGCTGTTTTCGCCACCGCACGTATGGTGGCATTGATTCCAGGGGCGTCGCCACCCGAGGAGAGGATCCCGATTCTCTTTGGTTTCATGGTAGTTGTTATATCTATAGTTATTTCACTTCCTTCTCCTTACAAAGATAGATAAAATATACCTATGTCGCACTAGGCGAATACCCAAATCTGGGATTACCAACGATAGTCCAACCCTACTTCTACTCAGAGCACCCCCTCGCTGGTTACCAGTGAGGGGAAGGTTGGGGGTGGTGTAGGAGGGCAAAAACTGAGATGCAACTAAGCAATCGGTGAGTTGCAACTAAGCGATTGGCGAGATGCAACAAAGCAAATGCTTAGTTGCATCTCAGTTTTTTGCTTTTATATAGTGTTGTTTATCAGTGGGTTACAAGGCGCCTAAAATTGCCTTGAATTTACCCGCGTTGAATGATACGTAAACCCTATAAAAGACACCTAGTATGGAGGGTGGATGCGTCAGCGTTATGAAAAACGATTCTATTGAAGTGGAATGTGGTAGGAATTTAGTAGATTTGTGGTGTAAATGTTTAGATGTTTAATATCAATCACATTCATAAGTTATGAAAAAGTGGATACTTGCCCTTGCCGTTGTGGCGCTTGCCTCATTTGGTGCTTCTGCACAGACCGTTAGCCTTAGCTACGATGACGGCAACAATGGCTTTAGGTTACTTACCGAGAAGCCTCACGAGGTGAAGCTCAATCTTATCACCTCTACTGTGATGCTTCACCCAGAGGTGGCTTACGACTACACTATCAATACCGACTTATCGGTGGGCGGTAGGGTCTCTTTCAATATTAAAAACGACAACGATCAGGCAGATGAAACCTTGGGCAACTTCCAGATCTCTCCTTACGTGCGTTGGCATTTCTATAAGAATACCAGTGGTAATGCCCTCAGAGGCTTTTATGTAGAGGGTAATATGGCATACACCAATTACACCTACGTCTCTAATCGTACCCTTAATGTGAATGATCCTGAGCATATAATGACCACTGAGAAGTCGAAAGCCAATCAGTTTGGTCTCGGTGTGGGTGCTGGTTACCGCTGGATCACCAAGGGTGCGTGGAGCTTTGAGTTGGGTTCTGTTGTTGGCAGAAACCTTCTCAATAATGACGCCCCAAATGTCTATTGGAATACGATTTTCTCCATCGGTAAGCGATTCTAACGAGCGATGCTTGGCGTAGTTACTTGGACGGTTGATCCGATCATCTTCCAATCGGGGGGCTTGCGACTTGGCTGGTATGGCGTGCTCTTTGCTGTAGGACTGATCGTCTTTGGTGGGACCATTCTCTCCAAGATGTGGAAGCACGAAAACCTCACCGAGAAGTCTTTCAATCAGTTGGTCTTTTATGTGCTGATTGCGACCATTGTTGGGGCGAGGCTAGGGCATTGCCTCTTTTACGAACCTAGCTACTATCTGGCCAATCCCGTTGAGATCCTCAAGACGTGGGAGGGGGGACTGGCGAGCCATGGCGGTGTGATTGGCATCATGATCGCCATCTGGATCTACTCCAAGAAGGTGAGCCACCAGAGTATGCTCTGGACCTTTGACCGCCTCTGCGTGCCAGTGGGCTTAGTGGCGGCGATGATTCGCCTCGGCAACCTGATGAATCACGAGATCTATGGCCATGCTACCGACCTGCCATGGGGTTTCCGCTTTATTGAGAATATCCATCAGTGGCAAGCAGGAGCAGAGCCTATCTTCTCCGCCCCTTCGCACCCTACCCAGCTCTATGAAGCAGCGATCTACCTACTGGTCTTTGCGGTCTGCATGTGGCTCTACTGGAAGCGTGATGCCCAGAAGCGGGAGGGGCTGATCTTTGGCGTAGCGATGGTGATGATCTTTGTGGGGCGCTTCCTTGTGGAGTTTGTGAAGAACGATCAAGTGGGCTTTGAGGAGAGTATGACCCTCAATATGGGCCAGTGGCTCAGCATTCCCTTTGTGATTATTGGGATAGCTTCGATTGTCTATAGCCTCAAGCAGCCGATTAAGGAGTACCGCCGAGGTGGCAACAGCATATACCAAAAGTAGTTATTTACCTGCCTAGTGTAGGCAAAGTTATTTTATCTATATGAAGTATCAACTCAAAATCAATGATTCGACCTATTACTTTGGTCAAAACGATAGAACACAGACACTCTTTGAGCATCTCTACCCCCTTCCTCACGGTATGGCGTACAATAACTATCTCATCAAAGACGAGAAGAATGTACTGCTAGATACCGTAGATGTAAAGTTTTCGGAGCGTTTCTTTTCGCAACTAGATAGTGCCTTGGATGGGGAGCCACTGCATTACCTGATTGTACAGCATATGGAGCCCGACCACTCTGGTTCGATCGGTCTTCTGCTTCGTCGGCACCCCGAGGTGACTCTAGTGGGCAATAAGAAGACCAAGACCATGCTCGAGGGGTATGGCGTATGCACCGATAAGTTTATGGAGGTGGATGAAAAGACTCCGCTCAATATCGGTAGCCGTGAGCTACAGTTTGTCTTCGCTCCTATGGTGCACTGGCCAGAGGTAATGTTTACCTACGATGCCAAGGAAAAGACCCTCTTCTCGGCCGATGCCTTTGGTGCTTTTGGGGCGATTGATGGAGGCTTTTGGGATGAGCAGCATGACCTTGCTACCTATATGCCCGAGGCACACAGATACTATACCAATATTGTAGGTAAGTACGGTAGCTTTGTGCAGCGGACGCTGGATAAGGCACTGAAGCTGGATATCGAGGTGATTGCCCCTATCCACGGGGTAGTATGGCGGAAGCATATCCCTGAGGTCCTGGAGCTCTACCGCCAGATGGCTACTTACGAGGCAGAGCCGGGGGTAGTGGTGATCTACGGCTCAATGTATGGCAATACGGAAGAGCTGGCTGAGGAGATCGGTCGTTCGCTAGGGGCACACGGGGTGAATCGTGTGGTGCTGCATCACATGGGCTACTCTAGTGCATCGCAGGTGATCTCCGATGTATTCCGCTACAAGGGTGTCATCATCGGTTCACCTACCTATAATAATGGAGTGTGGCCCAATGTGCAAGATGTGCTTTACCAATTGGCAGAGCGCAATATCCCCGACCGCCTCTATTCAGTCTTTGGTTCGGGTACATGGAACCCCAATACCATCAAGCCACTAGAGGAGTGGGCTGAGGCTCGCAAGTGGACTAAGGTGGCAGACCCTATCAAGCTCTCCCAAGCTCCCTCAGCCGAGGATAAAGCAACCGCATGGGAGCTAGGTCGGGTGATGGCCGAAGCAGTACTGAAATAATATTTTGATACAGAAGCGATGGAGAAGGGAGCGTGCCCTAGAAGGGGGTGCCGCTGCACTCCATCGCTATTTTTTACTATACAATAAAGAAAGGTTATGAGAGTAATTATCCAAGAGAACAAAGAATTGCTGGCTAAGTGGGCTGCACGCCACGTGGCTGAGCGTATCAATAATGCCCATCCTACTGCCGATAAGCCCTTTGTGCTAGGACTCCCTACCGGCTCTACTCCACTCGGTATGTATCACGAGCTGATTGAGATGAACAAGGCTGGCAAGGTGAGCTTCGAGCATGTGGTGACCTTCAATATGGATGAGTATATCGGTATTCCTAAGGAGCACGAGCAGAGCTACTACACCTTTATGTGGAGCAACTTCTTTAGCCATATCAATATCAAGAAGGAGAACACCAATATCCTCAACGGCAATGCCTCTGATTTGCAGGCTGAGTGCGAGCGGTATGAGGAGAAGATCAAGTCTTACGGTGGCATCGACCTCTTTATCGGAGGCATCGGCGAGGATGGGCATATTGCTTTCAATGAGCCTGGCTCTTCACTTTCGTCACGCACCCGCATCAAGACCCTCACTTCGGATACCATCGAGGTCAACTCTCGTTTCTTCGATAATGATATCAACCTAGTGCCTAAGACCGCTCTTACCGTGGGCGTCGGCACCATTATGGATGCCAAGGAGGTGATGATCCTTGCCAACGGACAGAAGAAGGCAACGGCACTCAAGCAAGGGATTGAGGGTGGCATCAGCCAGATGTGGACCATCTCGGCTCTACAGCTACACCCTCACGGTATCATTGTTTGCGACGAAGCAGCTTGTGGCGAACTACGTGTGGCTACCTACCGCTACTTTAAGGATATTGAGAAGGACAATCTAGCGCTATAAGTATATGATGACGAAAAAGGGACTCCTATTCGCCACCTTACTACTCCTTTCTACCTGCCTACTCTCTGCTCAAGAGGGGGGCATCAAGGTCTATCCCTCTCGCCACGGAGTGGAGGCGGGAGCGCAGCACAAGACGCTCCTAGCCATTGAGCTAGAGCGGCCACTGAAGCGTAGCGATCAGCTACAGCTCCGTTTCGCCATTCCTACTGAGAGCCAACGACTGATTGAGAGCCTGGAGGTTCTGAGCTCCGATTCTCTTGCGGTGCGTGACTTGGATGATTACAAGGGACGAGTGAAGTATGCCACTCACCCACTCAATAGTTGGTGCGAAGCAACGCTAACAGGAAAGGCATACGAAGGGGCCAAGGTACTCTACCTCTCCGCCAACCTCGCTACTCCTGATAGCTATTCTCCTCACCACATCTTACGCTGTAGGCTGAAGGAGCTGTCGCTCAATGGACAGACTGTGGAGGCAAAGCAGGTGGGCGATGAGACGTTCCGCCGTTTCTTCAGATCGTACAAGCCACTATTTGTGCCTGGTGATGGAGGAAGTCGCAACTACCGTATCCCTGTGATTCACAAGACTCAGAGTGGCGTGCTCCTTGCTTTTGCCGACCGACGGAAGTTCAATCAGACCGATATCCCCGAGGACATAGACATTATTCAGCGTCGCAGCTTTGATAATGGTAAGACTTGGAGTGAGCCTGAGATCCTAATCCGTGGCACTGGCTACGGCAAAGGGTATGGCGATGTGGCGGTTGTGCAGGCGAAGAGTGGTAAGCTGGTGATGCTCTTTATTGGTGGGCAAGGGCTTTGGCACGGTCGTCCCGATACCCCGATGCCTACCTATATGATGACCAGTGACGACGATGGTGCCACCTGGAGCCCCGCACGCGACATCACTCACTTTATCTACGGCTCGGAATGTACCGACCCGCAGAGGAGCCAATTCTGGAGTGCCTTCTGTGCTTCGGGTCAAGGGGCCGTGACGGAGAGTGGTCGTATCATGTTTGTCACGGCTATTCGCCCCGATGCCAATTACCGGTTGGATAACTACCTCGTCTACTCCGACGATGAGGGGGAGACGTGGCAGGTCTCGGAAAGAGCCTATGCTGGTGGCGATGAATCAAAGGTGATCGTGATGCCCGATGGAGCGGTGCTGATGAGCATCCGTAACCCCCACAAGGGCGACCGTATCTTTAGGGTCAGTTACGATGAGGGAAAGACGTGGCAACCTACTCAGGACTATGCCGGTCTGCACGACCCCGCCTGTAACGGTGCCGCACTTCTGATGGAGCAAAATGGACTGAAGATGCTACTCCACTCGCTTCCGTATGGACCTAATAAGCGGTGGAACGGCGCCCTCTACGGCTATGACCCCTATCGCCAGCAGTGGAGCGATGCAGTGGTGATCAATCCTGGTATGAGTGCCTATAGCGATATGGTGGACCTCGGTGATGGCTTGATTGGCTACTTTGTAGAGGAAGACGACGAGATGTCAATGGTCTTCATCACCTTTACTCTTGAGGATCTCCAAGCGATGCAAAGAGAGCACTGAAAGAGGTAATTCGCTTCTTTGTATTTCTTGTGTGCTTTGTCTCTTAATACGAATGATGTAAGATTTATGTTGGGAAGAGTTTTTAGAAGAGCTTGGTTAGTTGGGCTCTGCCTAATTTCATTGACTGTGAAGGGAAATGCTCAGGAGAGTGGGCGCCACTTCAATCTGGAGGTACACACCCGAGGCGGGTATCGAGTAGAGGGTGTGGAGCCATTTAAGGAGACGACGGGCGGTCGCTTCGCTTTTGACCACTTGATGGTGGGTGTAGAAGGGCGGTTCACCCCGAAACTCTCCTATCGGTATGTGCAGCGTTTCAATAAAGATGCTACGATCTATCGGCTCGAAAACCTAAGCAATGCGATCGATTACGCCTTCTTGAAGTATCAGGCGAGTGACCGAGTGGCGGTGACGGTGGGTCGGCATGCTAAGCTGGTGGGGGGATTTGAGTTTCAGGAGTACCCCATCGATGTCTACGACTTTAGCTGGTATGGCAATCAAATCACCTGCTACCTCACGGGAGTGAGTAGCTCTTTTCAGCTCTCACCAACTCAGGAACTGGCACTGCAAATCACCAATAGCCGCACTCGGGAGCAGAGGGAGGCCTTTGGACACGATGATATTGTGGCACTACGCTTTCCCCTTATGGGAGCTATGGCGTGGAATAGTAGCTACTTCGACCGCCAACTTCAGCTAAGGTATGCGGCCGCTTTTGCCCCCTTGGCAAAGGGAAAGAAGATGTTTACCATCGGGACGGGACAAAAACTGGACTTTGGTCGCTTTAATATCTATCTCGACCTCCTCTACTACCACTCCGACCTCGATTACCTAGGCGTGCTGAGAGGGCATGGCATTCCAGCCAAGGCGATAGAGCGGTGCGACAACCTCAGCACCGTACTAGAGGCTCGCTACAGCTTCTCTCCTCAGTGGCAGCTGCAACTCAAAGGGATCTACGACACGGCTCGCGCCAAGATCTACGACCAATCGGAGCGAAGTCAGCTCAATAGACAGCTCTACCAAGCAGCACTGCAGTACTATCCGATGGAGGGACAGCACTGCTACTTCTTTCTAAGTGGTACCTACCAAACCTTTGGTCACAGCGGGGCATTGACCGTAGGTACTCCCGACCAATTCAGGTGTGCTCTGGGGCTAGTGGCCCGTCTTTCGCTCTTTAGCAAAGCGTGGTAAGCCACTTCGCAATAGTTGGGGCAAAGTAACGATGCTCCAGCACCTGCACCTTCTGCTGAATCTCCTCTGCCGTATCGGCGGGGGAGATTTCTGTTGTGGCTTGGAAGAGGGTAGTGCCACGGTCGTACTCTTCATCGATCACATGGATGGTAATCCCCGAGGTGGTCTCGCCTGCTGCTTTTACCGCCCTATGTACATTCATCCCATGCATCCCTTTGCCCCCATACTTGGGAAGTAGAGCGGGATGGATATTGACGATCCTATCGGGGTAGGCTCTGAGGAGAAAAGACGGAATCAGTCGCAAGTAGCCAGCTAGCACAATAGCATCCACATGATACCCCTCTAGCAAGGGCAAAAGGGTGCTACTAGAGCCCAGCTCCTCACGGGTCAGATAATGAGAGGGGATGCCAAAGGTCTTGGCTCTCTCCTGTACATACGCCTCTTTTTGGTCGGTGATCACGCAGGCAATCTGTAGCTCTAGCTCGGGGTGAGCTTGGAAATATTCGGCTATTTTCTGCATGTTGCTACCACTCCCTGAGGCAAATATTGCAATAGTTTTCATATGAAATAACGTTAAAAATGCACATTGATATACCCCTTGTGCAGAATATGTGTATATTTGCGGAGTAATTGATGAGTTATCATTGTCAAAGATAACTACATTTGCGGAGAATATATACAACTAGAGATATTGACAACAACTAAATTACAAAAGATTTGCCATGACAAGACAAGAAATTGCAGACAAGGTAATAGAGATCATCGTAGATAAGCTTAACGTAGACGCGAGCGAGGTAACTGAGGCAGCTAGCTTCACCAATGATCTTGGTGCCGACTCTCTCGATACTGTAGAGCTTATTATGGAGTTTGAGAAGGTTTTTGACATCAACATCGAGGATGAGGTGTCTCAAAACATCCAGACCGTTGGCGACGCTATTAGCCACATACAAGCTGCTATCGAACAAAAGTAATAGGAAGTTGCAGAATGGCGACCTGCGGTGTTGCTTTCGGAATTCGGGCTTGGTCAAGTACGCTAGTACGCTCCCTTCGCCCTCACCCTCAGCGCCTT
>NZ_KV820690.1:26439-51905 GCF_001815465.1 Porphyromonas sp. HMSC077F02
CGCTCCCTTCGCCCTCACCCTCAGCGCCTTGCATATCATCCATTCTGCTGCCTTCCATAAAGGCTGGTGTTTCAGTCTTTATGAGAGGAAATAAAAGGGGCTGAAGTGTTCTGCATGGGGTAGCACCCTTTGGGGGCACTTCGGCTCTTTTTTGATATTGGAGTTGTCAGTAAGTTGTTCAACATATAAATATTCACACACTATATATTATGGAGCTAAAGAGAGTAGTAGTCACTGGACTTGGTGCCATCTCCCCACTTGGGAGCGACCTCGCCTCTACTTGGGAGGGAATGAAAGCGGGACGCAGTGGAGCGGCCCCCATCACACTTTGGGATGCAAGTAAGCACAAGACACAATTTGCATGTGAAGTCAAGGGCTTTGACCCGGCCGAGCATTTCGACCGAAAAGAGGCGAGAAAGTTCGACCGCTACACCATGTTTGCCCTCGTCAGTGCCGAGGAGGCGCTGAAAGATAGTGGACTCGACCTAGAGAGTGCCGATAAAAACCGCATCGGCGTGATCTTTACCAGTGGTGTTGGTGGCATCAAGACCTTTGAGGATGAGATGCTCGATTATAACCCCGAGAGAGGTCCCCGCTTCAACCCCTTCTTTATCCCCAAGATGATTGCCGATATGGCGGCAGGGCATATCAGCATGGCGTACGGTTTTCACGGCCCCAACTACGCCACCGTATCCGCCTGTGCATCGGGCACCAATGCCCTCATTGATGCCTTCGACCTCATTCGCCTCGGCAAGGCCGATATGATCGTGACCGGAGGTGCCGAAGCCGCCATCACCGTAGCAGGGGTAGGGGGCTTCAATGCCATGAACGCTCTCTCTACACGCAATGATAGCCCCGAGACCGCATCACGCCCCTTCAGTGGCAGTAGAGACGGCTTTGTGATGGGCGAAGGAAGCGCCACCCTTATCCTAGAGGAGTATGAGCATGCCAAGGCACGAGGAGCCCGCATTTATGCCGAGGTCGTGGGTGGAGGACTCTCTGCCGATGCTTACCACCTCACCGCCTCACACCCAGAGGGGCTAGGGGCCAAGCTGGTGATGCAAAATGCCCTCGATGATGCTGGGTTAAAGCCCGAAGATGTAGACTATATCAACGTCCACGGCACCTCCACTCCAGTGGGAGATATCAGCGAGGCAAAGGCCATCAAAGAGGTATTTAAGGAGCACGCCTACAAGCTCAATATCAGCAGTACCAAGTCGATGACCGGCCACCTACTAGGGGCTGCAGGAGCTATTGAGGCACTTGCCTGCGTGATGGCGATTTACGAAGGTGTCATTCCTCCTACCATCAACCATGCTGAGGAGGATCAAGACCCCGAAATTGACTATAACCTCAATTTTACCTTCAATCATAAGCAAGAGCGACCCATCAGAGTAGCCCTCTCTAATACCTTTGGTTTTGGCGGGCACAATGCTTCGGTGATCTTCAAGAAATACGAGGAGTAATCCCTCCCCCTAGAGCGTGGGTTCTCACCTGATAAATATGAAGAAGTACCGTAGCCTTGTAGCAGAAATCCTGCGATTCCTACACCTCAATAAGCTGGGGAAGCAACCAGTGGCTCACAAATCGGAGCGACAATTGATTCTCGAACAATTGGTAGGAGCCGAACTGGGCAACCCCCAGCTCTACGAGCAGGCCCTTACCCACAGATCTTATGAAAATGTGGGCAATCTCGGGAGCAATGAGCGACTAGAGTTTCTTGGCGATAGTGTGGTCAACCTTGCGGTAGGGGATGCCCTCTTCGCACTCTATCCAGAAGAGTCGGAGGGGGTGCTCACCAATATCCGCTCCTTTTTGGTGAGCCGAACCAATATGAATGCCACTGCTGAGAAGCTAGGCCTAGAGCCCCTTATCTATGCTGATAGCGGGCTACAGATCAAGGGGTCCGACCTCCTCGGCAATACCCTTGAGGCACTCGTGGGGGCGATCTACCTCGATAAAGGGTACCCTTTCGCAGCACAATTTGTCCGCAGTCACCTCATTGTCTCTAAGAAAAATGTGAAGGTGGTGGCGAAAAAAGAGGAGGACTACAAGACGGAGCTGATCATCATGATGCAGCGAGAAAAGGTGCCCTACCAATTTCTCCACCTCGATACCAAGTACGATAAAGCTCAGGGCTTTATCCACCGCTGTCAGCTACAAATCGACTTCCCCGACCACCCAATGGAGACCATCGGCGTAGGAAGTACCAAAAAGAAAGCACACCAAAACGCGGCCAAAGAGGCTCTCCGACGGATCGAAAAGAGTCGGAAGTAGCCACCATTCAGATGGCCCCGAACCGCTGGCGGGAGAAAGAAATAGGTAAGGACCTCTGCGGAGCTCCGTATTAATAGTTGCTACGAAGAATCCACATGGTAAGCCCCCTGTTTTCCAATCCATCTCCCATCGTAAAATCACCCCTATAATCAAGGCAAAAACTGAGTTGCAACTAAGCGATCGGCGAGTTGCAACTAAGCAATTGCCGAGATGCAACAAAGCAAATGCTTAGTTGCATAAACTTTTGCTTTTATAGGGGTTTGTATATCAGTGACTTATAAACCGGCTTCAAGAGACCTTCGGGAACGCTCCCATGAGCTTCCTGAAGGTCTTTTATTTGTCACCTAAACTTCTGATGCAGTTAACGTCAGTGTAACATACAAGTGCCACCTTTGCACTGTGAAAAAAGAAATAGAAGTTTTTATCTAACTCACAAGCACTGTATGCCGAAGAAACTAATTAGAATTTTCATAGCTCTCCTACTGCTCACCCCCATTTTTGCCAATGCGTCTGAGCCCGACGGGGATAAAGGGGGTGCCATTAAAGGTACCGTAGTCGACCGTAGCAATAAAGAGCCCCTTATCGGAGCCAAAGTAGTGGTTCAGGGGCAAACCAAAGGTGGCGTCACCGACCTCGACGGTCACTTTCAGATCGAAGGGGTTGAAGCGGGCGCAGTCACCCTAGTGATCAGTTATATTTCCTATAATACCCTCAAAGTAGAGGAGCTCGTAATCCGACCCAATGAAATCACTACTATTGAGGTTGCTCTTGACGCCAGCACAGAGCAGTTGCAAGAGTTTATCGTCACAGCCAAGGCCAATCGGGAGTCCGAAAACCTCCTTCTCCTTGAGCAAAAGCAATCGCTCCTCGCCGTGAAAGCCCTCGGTGCTATGGAGCTTTCACGTAAAGGTATCAGCAATGCCGAAGCCGCCGTCGCTCAGATCTCAGGAGTCAGCAAGCAAGAAGGGGTGAAGAATGTATTTGTGCGTGGATTGGGCGACCGCTACAATGCCACCTACCTCAATGGCTTCCCCATTCCCTCCGACGACCCAGAGTACAAGAATATTGCACTTGATATGTTTGAAACCGATATGATACAAAATATATCGGTGCAGAAAGCCTTTAGTGCCACCCACGGAGGTGATGTTGGAGGTGCCGTCATCGACATCTCCTCCAAAGAGTTATTCGGAGAAAAACTACTAGATATCAGCCTCTCCGGCGGGGTCAATACCTCCGTGATGGGAAATACCTTCTACCGCCAAGATGGCACTAATTACTTCGGCATTTCCCGTACACAAGAGCCCGCCGACGGCACCTATAGTGCCTTCACCAAGCTCCCAGCCGGCACCCCTTATCAATTTCAAAATAAGTTGCAGCCCAAGGCCTACAACCGCCCTATCGACCACGGATTTGGGCTCTCCGCTGGCAAACTCTTCAACTTTAATGAAAATGCCCTCTCACTCCTCCTAGTCGCCAATCACAGCATTGACCACTCACATACCGAGCAGCTCAATCGCACCCTAGCTCCTATTGGAGGTTTTTCAGTCGATCTAAAAGGGCCCAACTCCGAGATCACCACTCGGCAGATGGCACTCCTCAATGCCTCACTCGACCTACATAAAAAGCATCAGCTAGAGTACAACCTCCTCACCATCCACTCCAATAACCAGTACGTAGCTCAGCTAAAAGGTAATGATTACGTTGCCAATGAAAATGATGGCCTCGTACGTATGTACCGCCAGCAGGCCAATGACAACCTCCTTATCGTGAATCAGCTAGATACCGATTGGAGCCTCAGCGACAAGTTGCACCTCAATATCGGCACCTCGCTCAATCTGATGCGAGCCAAAGAGCCCGACCGTCGCCTCTTTTACCTCTCTGGCGAGGGCCAAGGCGACGATACTAAGTGGGTCACCATGGCGAGCAACACCAACCGCCGATTCTACTCCTCCCTCACCGAAAATGACTACAATGCCAAGGCGGCACTTGAGTGGAGCTTTAATAAGGAGAGCTACCTGCGGTTAGGCTACATTGGCCGGTACGTCGACCACCACTTCACCTCCCGAGAGTACAATCACGACCCTGTCTCAGGCAAGTCGGTTATGGAGAGCAATATCGACCAATTCGATTGGGATAGAGACTTCTACAATAGTCAGAACCTCCGCACCGAGGCCAATCCTAGCGGTTTTACCTTAGTGCAGGGCGAGGAGTTCTGGTACCATTCACAGAAGCAAATACACGGTGCCTACCTCGAGGGGACCTTTCCACTACTAGAGAAGCTAATGCTACAAGCCAGTCTCCGTGCCGATTGGGTAGACCTCACCGTGAAATACGGCCAAGCAGATAAGGAGAAGCAAGATAGCCAAATCCATAAATTCTACCTCCTCCCCTCCCTCAACCTTAAGTACGACCTCACCGATAAGCAGGCACTCCGACTCAGTCTCTCCAAGAGCTACACCCTCCCTCAGGTAAAGGAGATTTCCCTCTACCAGTACGTCAATATAGGTTACGTAAGCATCGGTAACCCCGATATCAAGCCGTCGGACCTTTGGAATATCGACCTCAAGTGGGACTACTACCTCTCCCCTACAGAGATACTCACCGTCACCGGTTTTTATAAGCACCTCAAGAACCCCATGGCACGCGTCGACCGCTACATTAGCTCAGGGGCACAAGAGTATGCCAATCCGGCGCCAAAGGTAGACCTCGCCGGTATCGAGCTCGAGTTCAAAAAGAACCTTTGGCAAAAGACTGCCCTTCTCTCTGCTTCCAAGCACACCCTCGACTTAGGTCTCAGTGGCTCCTACATCTGGTCCCATATTCCACTCGAGAATGTAGAGGAGACCAGCCGCAATGCCACCCTCGAAGGCTCCTCCCCTTGGCTCCTCAATACCGACCTCACCTATGCCTATACCAAGGGGTGGCGCCACTACACCCTCGCCATGGTGCTCAGCTACTTTAGCGACCGCATCCACACTTATGGCTCTAGAGGTATCACTCGTGGTGGACTGCAATACGATATTATGGAGCAAGGAAGAGCCAACCTTAACCTCGTCGGCTCGGCCAAACTGAGCCACCAACTCTCCCTGAAGCTCAAAGCCAATAACCTACTCAATAGCCCCTACACCCGAAAGCAACAACCCAATGATGGCTCCGAAGCCCAAGTGGTGAGCGAGTATCGAAAGGGCGTTAGCTTTAGTGTGGGACTATCCTACAACTTTTAAGTGAATCAAGATTACATAACTATCAAGTAAAAAGAAAAAAGTAATTATGAAGATCAATTTGAAGACCTTACTCTTGGCAGCCATCATGCTGTCAGTAGCACTAGTTGCATGCGATGGCGACGAGCCAACGCCAACCCCAACTCCAAAGCCCGACCCCACTCCCGAGGTGCAAGTGAAGCCACTCAAAGGGGATATTACCAACGCAATGGTACTCGATGCTCAAAGCTATATCCTTTCTGGTACCGTAAGAGTAAAGGCTGGGGCTAGCCTCACCATTCCTGCCGGTACCGTAATCAAGGCAGAGAAAGGCTTTGACCAGTATATTCTCGTTGAGCAAGGCGGTAAGATCTATATCAATGGTACCGCTGAGAAGCCAGTTGTGATGACCGCCAATAGCGATAAGGCCGACTCAGGCTATTGGGGTGGTCTCATCATCAATGGCTACGCCCCCATCACCAATGGTGGCACCAATAAGACCGAGATCGACCCTTCCAAGCCTTACGGTGGCGATAAGGCCGATGACAATTCTGGAGTCATCACCTACCTTATCCTCGACTATACCGGAGCCAAAAACGATGCCAATACCGAGCACAATGGTCTTACCCTCAATGCTGTAGGTAATGGCACTAAGATCGACAATGTACTTGTGCGTGAGAGTGCCGATGATGCTATTGAGTTCTTCGGCGGTACGGTCAATGTTACCAACTTCATCTCGGTCAATGCCGATGACGATATGTTCGACTTCACCGAGGGTTACAGCGGTACCCTCCAAAATGCCTACGGACTATGGAGCGAAAACCACTCCAGTACCGAGAAGGATCCACGTGGTATAGAGGCCGATGGCAATCACGATGGCAATTCCCCTGAGGGAACCCCACAGTCCAACTTCACCGTGAAGGATGTTACCTTTGTGTTCAATGCCAAGCCCTCTACAGATGCTACCCTCATGTGCGACGATGTGATCAAGATACGCCGTGGTGCCATCGCTACTATCCAAAATGCCCTGATTAAGGGACAAGGACAGGTGAAAAATGTCCTCGACTTCACAGATAAAAAGGGTGCTGCCGACTCCCGCACCAAGGTGGAGTACACCTCCCTACTTACCACAGCCCCTGCTGATGCAGAGGTGAAGGGAACGCTCAACGACGGAAATATCCAGAAGAAGGAGGGGCTTACAGGTGCC
The DNA here is from genome assembly GCF_001815465.1 of Porphyromonas sp. HMSC077F02. NCBI lineage: Bacteria > Pseudomonadati > Bacteroidota > Bacteroidia > Bacteroidales > Porphyromonadaceae > Porphyromonas > Porphyromonas sp. HMSC077F02. The sequence continues at coordinate 33,124 of NZ_KV820690.1, forward strand.
GATACCAGTAAGTTGGCGTGGACAAAGCTCAAGTTCTAATCCCTCCCCACCTCACCCCAAAACCTATGGAGGTAACAACCATAATAACAACTAAAAATAGAGCTTTTACAATTCCATTAGTTTTCTAGGAACGGGTGTACGCTCACCGCTGAGAGGCAGTGGGCGTACTTTTTTTATCCTACCCTCCCCACCTTCTCCGCAGAGGGTAATACCTTGGGAGTAAAGAAAAAGGGAGCTGTGCAGGTATCTCTCCTGTACAGCTCCTCTGTAGTTAAAGTATTTGGGGAAGGGTTACTTCACGTTTACGGTGATTTGGCCAGTGTAATCGGTATTCTTCTTGAAGGTTACCTTCACGGTGCCTGTTCCCTTGAATCCATTGGGTGCCCATCCGTCGAAGCCGACATTGATGAGGTTTTGCTCATTGCCATTAGCATCCTTCACCTTTGGGATCTCGATCTTAAAGTCGTCATTTGATAGTCCTTCAATCTCCAGCTTTTGGTTATTGGCATCTACGAAGAGGATGGTGACCCACTTTCCCGAGTCCCATGGCCCGAAATTGAGTTCGGTAATTAGTTCATCTTCGCACTCAAATGCTAGCTTTGCTCCAGCAGGGATATCGAGCTTGGCATCAATCACCTCCACTTCGCACTCCACTGCTTCAGCCCCTTCGAGTTCAGCCTTGACCTTGCACTTACCGAGGTTTACACCCTCCACCTTACCGTTGGTAGCTACGATAGCGAGTTGGTCTTCACCCTTCCCCTCTATCATTACTTTGCCTCCAGAATAGGTAACCTTGGCCTGTATGCCCTCGGGTAGCTCGTTATTGCCGATAGCGGTGACAATCGCCTTGACCTGTATGGACTTGCCCTTCTCTACAGTATAAGATGCTGGCTCAAATTGGAGCTTGTAGATGATGTTTTTACCATCGCCCTTACCTGGTTGGTCCCCACTGCCTGGCTTATTAGGATCGGGGGTGGGCGTTGGTGCTGGTGCCTCCTTAGGAGCTACCTTTACCTTGCAAGTGGCAGAGTTGCCATTAGCTAGCTTGGCGGTGATGGTCGCCTCTCCAGCCTTGATCGCCTTTACTAGCCCCTTTGTCACGGTGGCTACTTGGCTGTCGGAGCTCTCCCAGGTAACCTCCTCCTTGGCTTCCTGTGGGGTGAGGATAGCAGAGAGCAGTAGGGTGGTCCCCTCCTTCAGCTCAGCGGTGGCTTTGCTCAGCTTGATGGTTGTCTTTACGGTAGGGGTGTCATCGGGCTTTTCTTTGCAGGCTCCGAATGCTAGCATGGTGAGCAGTATCCCTAATGGGAGTAATAAGCTTTTTAGTTTCATACGTCTTAATCTTTTTTGTTTTGTTGATATAATGTTTGTTATTTATTCTCTTTAACTGTCACGGTACAATGGTCGTTGGCACCATTGGGGAGGGTGGCGATGATTTCGGTCTCTCCCACAGCCACTGGGGTTACGCGCCCCTTGTCATCAACCGTGGCGATTGTTTCATCGAGCGAGCTCCATTGTGCCTTGCGGTTTTTGGATCGGCGTGGCCGTACCTCCCACTTGAGCTGATAGGGCTCCTGCCCTAGGGTGAGGGTGATGCTCTTGGTCTTTAGGGTGATGTTGGGGAATAGGAGTGGTTCGGGCTTCTCGGTCAGAAGTGATGCAGGTTGCTTCTCGAAGTCGATGGTGGAATTATCATTATCCACAAAACCCTCGCCATCGTGGCGGCGGTGGAGGGCGTAGCCGTAGTAGGAGGACTTGGGGTCATTGTCACTCTGCCGTACGCTGGTGTAGCCTCCGTCGATGCTATCGGCCAGTCGCTGTCGCTTATAATCCTTTTGGTCGCAGATGGTCACTGCATCGATGATCCAGTCATTGGGTACTCGGATGGCGTGTGCATCGCCCTTTTGGTGTGCCTTGTGGTAGGGGAGCTCCTGTGAGTGCATGGGGCTGGGGTGCCCTGTCTCATAATCCCACCAGTACTTTTGCTGGTCTAGCTCCTCGGGTGCTGCCCCTAGCTTTAGGAGTAGGATGGAGCGATTGGTAGGAATGCCAAAGGGGGCACTGCTGAGGAACTCTTGATCCAGGTAGCCAAAGGAACCGAAGAGGGGGATCATATTGGGGACACTATTTTCATCCACCAACTGGTACTTGTAGAGGATTTGCTGTGGGGAGAGCCACTCAAAGTCGGCCCCCTCGAGGTTGCATGCTTTGCGCGAGCTCTGCTTGGCGTACTTCACGCCGTTGCCGAGGTCAATATTAGTGCCAAAGGTTCCGTCGCCATTATCGTAGCTGAGTGAGCATTGAAACTTGTATCGCTCGTATAGCTCCTCTACATTTAGGGTGTGATTGATCGCTACCGAGGAGAGGGTCTTGTACTCTCCTGGCTTGATAGGATAATCTTGGCCACTACCGGGGAACATGCAGAGGTTATCTACCGCCACGTGGGTAGAGGCAAAGTTTTCATCGCCCTTGAGGTCGATGGCTACGTCGTTTTGGAAGGCGGAGCGTGCCAGGCAAAGACCATCGAGGTAGAGGGTCTTATTGGTGGGATTGTAGATACGTATATAGGTATCGTGGCTGTAGGAGGTCCAGCCCTTTAATCCACTTGGCCACACGACTTCGTCCTCGGTGCCGATGTAGAAGACCTCCTGAATGATCAGGTTTTTCTCTTTCATGGCGATCTCCTCCTTCTTGAGCCCTAAGCAACTGGTGAGTAGGACTGCTATGAGGAAGGGGAGGGTGAAATGAGTTATTCGCTTATTCATAGATGTTAATCTTTTTTGCTTTCTGATAAAATAGTACTTAAAGGGGGAGGGTTATAGGAACCATGCTCCATACCCATTGCCACCAGTGCCAGCAGCGCCGTGTGTCTTGAGGTTGGCAACCGCTTGGAAGGCCTCTGCTGGGGTAAGGCCTATCTCTCTCCCTAGGTGTAGGTAGTAGGGCTCTTGCTCATTGGTATTGGCAGGGTCGCTATCAAAGCCCGAGGTGTAGACCTTGATCGGGATATTGAAGCGGACCACCTCTTGCCAGCCCGATGCCTCCATCTTGGGGTTGTCGAACTCTTGGCAGATGTACCCTGTGCGTGGGGGTTTATTATTGATTGAGTAGCTTTCGTCGCGGCTAGGGAGTACCAATTTACGTCCCTTCTCGCACTTCATCACCCTCACTGCTAGGAAAAACTGTGGTAGCAGATTGGTAGAACCACCGATACGGGTATACTCTTCGGCAGGGAGGAGCTGGGGCTTGCCATTTTCGTCGAGGATCTCTTTGCCCTCGTTGTCGGTCTTGTGTCGTGGTGCGAGGAGGAGTGGCCACTTCCTTTGGTCTACCGCCTCATCGTGCTTGTAAGCATTGTGTAGCAATCCATCAAAGTCTTCGATCATCGGCTCTCTATCATCGAGTACCTTTTCGATGCCTCCGCGGTAGTCGAATTCGAGGTGTCCCTTTAGCCCTACATTGTCTTGGTCCTGTGGGCAAGAGGCTAGGAAGTACTCGCTGCGGAGCGTAGGGGGGAGTAGGCGGATATTGTAGAGGGTGCGAACGCCATCGGCCATATCATCCTGAGTCCAGGTATCTCGATAGGTGTAGCGGAATACTGTACGCGATACCTCTCTCCGCTCCTCAAAGGTCTTGCGGTTTTGGAAATACTCCGAGGGGATGGGCTTCTCATTCTTATAGGCCTCCATATTGAGTGGCATCGGCTTGTAATTTTGGTTTCTATAATTTTCATCGCTCACTCCATTGCGGAAGCGTACGTCCATTACGTCGTAGGGCTGTCCCTTATCATCTAGGTCGCTGATGGAGAAGAAGATCTGATATTGGTCGGAGTGCTCGTAGATATTGTCGTTGATGAGCTTGCCATCCTTATTATAGAAGTAGAAGCAAAGGCCCCAGAGGCGCTTTTGCCCACCCACTACACGGAGGTAATCGGGACCAACGCCTTGCTTCTCTTGGAGCTCTTTATTGGCTGTAGCCTCGAGAAAGGTGGCGGTGGAGCGTCTATCGACCTCTACGGTGATTCCGGAGGTGGTGTTGCGAATCACTGCAAATTGCTCTTGCTTCCAAGGGGCATTGGGGTAGACGTAGTTGCCGTGTAGCTTGCCCTGTCCGTGGTCGTGCCCTTCCTTGATCATCACTAGGCAAGTGGCCCAATTATCGAGGGCACCACCTTCATCGAGGTTAGGGCCTGGCTGCCGATTTTTATCGATCAGTAGGCGGGTGGTCTCATTGAAGTAGACATCGGCCTCGGTGGTAGGTACCTTGGAGATGAGCAAGGGGTTGCGGTCCTCAGGTACTGAGACATCAAAGAATACAAACTTCTGGCACCCAGATAGAAGGAGTGCTGCTAGAAGTGTAGTGAGTAGGATTGCTTTATATTTCATAGAGTTATTGATCTGCTCAAAAGGTGATTAGAATATCAAACTGGCTTTGCGATTGAAGAAGCGAGCGGTGTCGTCGAAAAACATTCGGCGTAGCTGGCTCTCATCGGCATTGGGGTAAACCGCCTTGATGTCGTGGACAAAGGCGTCATGGTCACCCGTAGCATCGGCAATGACGCGGAAGGGGATAGGGAAGCTGATATCGTAGCTACTCCACTCGCGATCGATCTCATTGTACTTATTGGGGGCCATGGCTTGTAGCCCAGAGCCCTCGGCATTGAGGTCTTGATGATACTTACCAAAGGGGAAACGGTAATTCTTTTTATTCGCCTCATTATCATTGATAATGTGTGCGATGCGGATGCCCATCTGGAATTGCATGTGTGCCTCGTGGAAGTTGAGGATGCCCTTAAATCCAAGTGCTTCTTTTTGGAAGAGGTCGCCCGCTTCATTGATTTTTCGGCGGAACCTAAGTAGTCCCACGATATGGCCAGTTCGGATACGTCCGAGGTCGTCTTGGTCCTCTAGCTCGGTGCCAAGATACTCCTCTACAGGGTCGGTATCGCGGTATTCGTAGCTAAAGATTTGTGGTACTATCTTCCACGACATATCGTAGCTATCAAGCGTCTGATAGAGGCGGTAACTTTGCGAGGAGCCTTGTGGGGTGTAGGGCTCAAATACCTTGTTGGTGGCATAGAGCTTGGCCGCTTCTTGCGACATAGCGTAGCTGTATCGGAGTGGCTCCTCCTCTTTTCCTACCGGCACAAAGATATTGTTGGTAGAGGTGCGTGAGGCGGGCACCAGTTCTTTTCCCGCCCGCTTGAAGGTAAACTTGCCGATGAAGAGGCTATCCTGCGAGCTATCTGTGGGATTGAAGGTCATGGGGAAAAGGTTGGGCATGCCATAGAGTGAGTAGTTATCTACCGTGAAGAAGTGCTGGTGCACGAGTAGGGTAGAATTGGGGTCATCAATTCCACCAGCATCATTTTGCTGAGTTCCCTTGAGTGCGTACCAGCGTGAGAATTGGTGGTTGATCAGTTTGTTATTGATGTCGTAGTACTTTAGCTCGAGAGCGTAGCAAAATTTGTCGCTCTTCACCACGTCGAAGTGCTCTCGCTCACTGGTGATGGTGAGGCTTCCCTCGTCGTTTTTACGAATCTCTATCTCTTGGTAGACGGGATATGGGTACTCCTCGGAATCATCTAGGTCGTACGCCCGATAGTAATAGGGCTCGAAGCTGATGTCGTTATCGGGGTCTTCCTGTCGCTGTGCTAGTCGGAGGATGGCTTGGATAGAGTAGATCTGCTCGTGCCCCTCCACGATATTCTCGATATAAGGCTCGGGCGACTTGACTAGCTCCTCCATCAATCTTTGGCAGCTGCTGAGTGCTAGCACTGCTGTGGTGAGTAGGAGGAAGGGGAGTATGTTTATCTTTTGATTCATATGGATTGGTCTTTAAAATTCAATGATGGTACGAACGGTGTACTTAGCTCCCATTGCGTGAGCAAAGAAGCGAAAGCGGTCGGTATACTCCTTGTAGAGGGCGTTGAAGATGTTATCTCCCATCAGCATCAGTTTGACGGATCTTCCCTTGGGGAGGGCATAGGAGACCTCTGCATTGGCATTGGCGATAAAGTAGGCTGGTGGGGAGTCGGGTGCGAGGTCTTTATCGGGGTCGAATCGCTTTTGCTTGGTGACGTAGCTACTATCAAAGGCGATGCTAGCGTGCCACTTCTGCTCTTTTCCAAAGTCGCGCTCATAGCTGAGCCCTAGCCCATACCTATCGGAGGGCATAAAGGGCAACCAACTATCGTGGGTGATATTTCGGGCATTGATCCACTCCCCTTTGAGCATAATATTAAAGCCCTCAAAGGGTCGGATGGTGGTGAGGATATCTCCTCCGAAGAGGCGTGCATCATCTTGCTCGTAGATAAATCGTGGGTACTTACCGCTTGGGTGGTTTTGATAGCGGTCGAGCCCTTGGCCGATATTATCGTATATATAATTGTGTACGTGCTGGAAGAAGGCACTGGGCTCTACGATGATCCAATCATTGCGATAGGTGGCTCCGATCACCGGCTTGATGCCGATCTCGGGGAGTAGATCCCTATTTCCTACCACCCAGTAGGTGCCGTGGTGGAGGCCGGTAGCGTAGAGCTCATTGATATCTGGTGGTCTCCACGCAAGCCCCACATTGGCGCGTGCGGTCCAGTGGTCGTTGAACTGATAGTGTGCGGCGAGGCTACCAGTGACGCTGGCGTAGAGCTTAAACTCGTGGTACTTCTTGAAGCTATTGACACTGGTGTAGCCGTAGACATCGAGGGCACGGTAGTCGTACCTTAGACCTGCTGAAGTTTGGAGCTTGCCAAAGGTGGCTTTGTGGATGCCAAAGATACCCATGGTGAGGCTGGCGAAGTTGGGGATAAAGGCTGGTTGCTTGGTGCCAGGCTTATTGTAATTGGTCTGGTACATCACCGACACGCCTGCCTGGGAGCTGTGGTTTTCGTTCCACGTGCCACTCCATGCGGCATCGGAGGCGTAGGTGGTGAGTACGAGATCTTGCATTGGTAGCCAAGAGAGGTCGTCACGCTTGCGGTTTTCAAACTCCTGGCGTAGGTTGTTTTGGTACGATACCTTTACCTCGAGGTTGTGCTTCTCGGCGATGTCCCAGTCGACCTCGGCCTTGGCAGTGAAGTGCTGCGACTGCTGGAAGGGAGGCTCTATGGTATAGGAGAAGGGCTTGAGGGTGCTCTCCTCGGGGCGCCCCATCTCGAAGCGATTGAGCAGCTGCTGAATATCGGAGATGGCGCTGAGGTAGTAGATGCCACTTCGGGAGGTGTAAAGGGAGGCAAACAGGGTAGCGGTGAGGCGATCTCTTTTATATCCTGCATAGCCAGAGAAGCTGATGTTGTTGAAGCCGGTATTATTGAGCAGATACTCGGCAGTGGAGTAGTCGCCCGACTTCTGATACATCCCATGCAGGCGGAGACCCCAATTCTTATACCCCATCTCTAAGGAACCGGCTCCATCGTAGGCGCGACCATTTGTAGCATAACCTAAGTTGGTCTTGCACTTGATATAAAAGCGTTCGTGGCCAAAGGGAAGGGGCGCTTGATTGAAAAGGGCTACCCCGCCAATGGCTCCATGCCCATACCGCACGCTTTCTGCCCCTTTGATCACCTCTACGATGCTGGCACCGGTGTGATCAATCTCGGGAGCGTGATCTGTACCCCAGCTTTGGCTCTCTAGGCGTACACCATTATTAATAAGTACTATTCGGCTGCTGTGCATCCCTTGGATCACTGGCTTGGAGATGCTACTCCCGGCACTGATGGTGCTCACTCCTGGTATCTGCTCTAGCATCTTGCCGAGCGAGATGGAGGTGCTTTTGTCAAGTGACTTGGTGTCAATGGCCACGGCCTGCTGTAGTACGGAGGTGTATCGCTTTTGTCCGGTGACGATCACGTCGTCGAGCACCTCATTATCGGGGGTGAGGACAATGGTGATGGTCTCTGAATGGAAGGAGACCACCTCCTCAAAGGTCTTATAGCCCATGAAGCTTACCTTGAACTTAGCTCGGCTTACAGCCGTGGTGAAGGTGAGGGTGCACTCGCCATCAATACCGGTAACTCGTGGGGTGGTGGCTCCCTCGGCACGGACCACAGCCCCTATAACTGGCTCTTTGGTGCCCTGCTCTACCACCACGACGGTGACCGACTTGCGTGGACTACTCTGTTCGGAGGCAGCCTCGAGGGTAAGGGGCGCAAGAAGGAGAAATAACCCTAGCATCACACGGAGGTGGTGCTTGAATTTTTGATTGATCATGTAGTTGAACTCTTTTATAAATGATTTGTCTATTGTTTTCTTTAAATTGCAAAGTTACGGGCAATCCAAATCTACTTCTATAGCCTTTAATGGGTATATTTTGCACTCCTTTTTCGTCCACTATGTTGTTGTGTTTTGGACATTGAGGGATGTGTAGTGTGATTTTGTCTGCTGTATTTTCTTTGTTAACTAAATATTGCTTGCCTTTGTGGGTGAAACCTTTCGTGGGTGGTCGTCACTAGTAGCTACCTACTTATAGGTATTGCCTTTCGTGCTTTAACCATTTAATCTGAAATATTGTAGGGTTTACGCATTAGACACAGGGGTTACGCATTAGAAAGTTAAATCGTGTATCAATTAGATAGCTAAGGACCTCGGAGAGGTCCGACGGATCCTAGCCCCCTGTCGGAGGGCGAAGCCCGAACGACTGGGGGATTAACGACCATCCACCGCCCATCCCACGACCCCTTGCGGGTCGGACAACCTATTCTAGGACTAATTTTGATGTCCTAGCTCCTATTGTCCGACCCGCAAGGGGTCGTAAGTTGTGGGGGGGTTCATAACCCCCGAGTCGTTCGGGGCATTCGCCCCTCCGATTCGGGGCTAGAATCCGTCTGACCTCCCGCGAGGGGAGGTCATTACTACATTATCCTCAACAGCTGGGATATGATTATTCGTACTGTTACACGTACACGGATTGCATAGTTAACACCACGGACAAATCCGTACCACAAATAAGAGGGCAGATGGTCTTCGTACAACAGCCTAAAAAAGCAACAGCTATGTGGTCAAAAGTTTAGTTGCAACAAAGCATTTGCTTAGTTGCAACTCGGCATTTGCTTAGTTGCAACTCGCCGATCGCTTAGTTGCAACTCCGTTTTTGCGTTTATATAATGTTGAATATCAGTTTGTTATAAATGGTTTTTTTGAACCACTACTTTCTCCTATTTTATAGGGTCATTAAGTTATGAATACACTCCTAATGGGTAACCCCTGGGAAAAATAATGGGCCGGGGTTTGGCACATTGGATATTTTATGTATCTTTGCCATTGCAAATTTGGAATGGCGAGATAGCTCAGTTGGTTAGAGCGCAGGATTCATAATCCTGAGGTCCCGGGATCGTACCCCGGTCTCGCTACGAATTTTTCAAAACTTTGTCGAGGCGAGCCGTACCGTGATGGTATGGTTCGCCTGTCTTTTTACCCAAATTGTCAGTTGGTACCTAATACTCGTGGAGCCTAGTATATCGTATGAGACAACAGCTAATCATCACTTCGGATATTATCCAATGAGTGTATATTTGTTTGCTTATTAGATATAAAATATATACCTTTGTGGTGTCTCAATATTGAGGCAAATAATCTTTAGTCCGTTTCCTATGAGAAAAAGAGACGTGCTGAAGTTACTTGAAAAGAATGGCTGGCAGATAGTCAGAGGTGGCAAAGGCAGTCACACTAAGCTGAAGAAGGATGGGAAGATGGTAATAGTACCAGGTCACAACCTATCAAGCGAGGTGAAGCCTTTTCTGCTGAAAGAGATTCTAAAGCAAGCTGGAATCGAAGAGTAACTTTGGGGGTAAGGGGTCATCCCTTACCTACTAAAGATTTAAGTTGAATGTCAATTTTTAGCGACTAGTGATGAAGATTAGAGTTACTATTAACTTTGAGGACAATGGCTATAGTGCCTATTCTCGTGATGTGCCAGATGTACTTTTGACTGCTCAGGGAGAGACGCTTGATGAGGTTAAGAAAGATATGCTAGAGGTGATTGAGGAAGTCAAATCAATGGATGATGCCCCTTTGATCTTGAAGCAAGGGTATGAAGTGGATTGGGCTTTCTCCATTCCAGCTTTTCTAAGCAAGTTCGAAGGAATGCTCTCTCAGTCTGGCCTTGCCTTACTTTCTGGTATCAATCCAAGTCTTCTATCTGCCTACAAAAGCGAACAGAAAAAGCCTAGTAAAGCACAAGTAGATAAGCTACAGCAAGCAGTGAATAAGTTTGCCAATGATCTTCTATCTACTCCACTCACTGTATAAGTTCTTACCCCTAATGGGTTACTCAAGGAGGGTGCTATTAAGTGTTGCTTGCAAGTTTTATTGACACAGCACCCTCCGTTATTTACCTCTTTCTTTTCTTGCTGTGATATGTTAGGGTCGATTGGAAAGTCTCTATCCCTTTATAGTCCTCCCCCGCTTCGGTCTATTTTGTGTCATCTTTATCCATATTGTCAGTTGCTCCCCTTATGGCCCCCTATTGGCACTAAGTTTGCATATTATGGGGTAGTGTAACATCAATTCAATACAATATATAATATGAGCGAACAGGTAAAAAATGGAAAGATAGGGGTGCAGAGTGATAATATGTTCCCTATCATCAAGAAGTTTCTTTATAGCGACAATGAGATATTCCTTAGGGAGATTGTCTCCAATGCAGTGGATGCTACGCAAAAGCTAAAGACGCTCGCCAATAAAGGGGAATACGAGGGTAGCCTTGAGAACCTGAAGGTGGAGGTGAAGATCGATGGCAATCAACTGATCATCAGTGACCACGGTGTGGGGATGACTGCGGAGGAGATTGAGAAGTATATCAATCAGATCGCCATCAGTGGTGCGGAGGAGTTTGTGGAGAAGTACAAGGACGATGCCGCCAATATCATTGGACACTTCGGGCTGGGCTTCTACTCGAGCTTTATGGTCTCAGACAAGGTGGAGATCTATACTCAGAGCTACAAAGAGGAAGAGGAGAGTATCCGCTGGAGCTGTGAGGGCAACCCTGAGTTTCAGATGGAGGTAGCGGAGAAGCGCCCACGGGGTACCGACATTATCCTACATATCGATGAGGAGAGTAAGGAATTTTTGGATCCTACGCGTATCCGCCAGCTACTGGAGAAGTATGCTAAGTTCTTGCCTGTGCCCATTGTCTTCGGTAAGAAAAAGGAGTGGAAGGATGGCAAGGAGGTGGAGACCGATGAGGATCTGGTGATCAATGAGACGGCTCCGCTTTGGACGAAGGCGCCTTCGGAGCTGGAGGATAAGGATTATGAGGCGTTTTATGAGACCCTTTTCCCAATGAGTGAGAAGCCACTCTTTTGGATACACCTCAATATCGACTACCCATTCAATCTGACTGGTATCCTCTACTTCCCTAGGGTGAAGAGCAATATGGATCTGCAGAAGAATAAGATCCAACTCTACAGCAATCAGGTCTTTGTCACCGATTCGGTAGAGGGGATTGTGCCAGACTTCTTGATGCTACTGCATGGGGTGATTGATTCGCCAGATATTCCACTAAATGTATCGAGGAGTTATTTGCAGGCGGATCACAATGTGAAGAAGATATCGGCCTACATCACTCGTAAGGTGGCGGATAAGCTGACCGAGCTCTTTAAGGAGGACCGCAAGAACTTTGAGGAGAAGTGGGAGGTGCTGGACCTCTTCGTGAAGTATGGCATGCTCACGCAAGAGAAGTTTTATGAAAAGGCGGAGAAGTTTGCCCTACTCAAGAATACGGAGAAGAAGTACTTTACGCTCGAGGAGTACCGGGAGCTGATCTCTGCCAACCAGACCGATAAAGAGGGGCATGTAGTCTATCTATATGCGGTGGATACGGAGCAGCAATATAGCTACATCAAGGAGGCCAATGCCCGTGGGTATGATGTACTTCTGATGGATGGGCAGCTGGATATTCACCTGATTAGTATGCTGGAGCAGAAGCTGGCACAGTCGCACTTCGTGAGGGTGGATAGCGATACGCTGGACAACTTGATCCAGAAGGCGGATGATGAGAAGAAGGAGAGTGACGTCTCTGAGGAGGATCAGGAGCTTCTACGTCAGCTCTTTGAGGCACAGCTCCCTAAGGAAGATAAGGTGATGATCTCGGTGCAGACGGGTCATCAGGGCAGTGATGCGAAGCCTATCCTATTGGTGCAAGGGGAATATATGCGTAGGATGAAGGAGATGGCGGCTATGCAGCAAGGGATGAACTTCTATGGCGAGATGCCGGATAGCTATGTGCTGAACCTGAATCTCGACCACCCTCTGGTGCAGGGAATCGCTTTGGTATTCAATGAGACGGATCACCCCGACTACTCGGCTCTGCTGGCCGATAAGCGTGGACAAGAGGCACGTGTCTCGGCCATTCAGCAGCAGTTAGGCGATGAGAAGCTGAGTGATGAGGAGAAGAAGACCCTTCGCGAGGATCTCTCATCTACGCACACCAAGATTGAGGAGATAGAAGGAAAACTCAAGGAGATCTACAGTTCCTTTGGCGAGGAGCACAAGATCATCTCGCAGCTGATTGACCTCGGCTTGCTTTCTAGTGGCCTACTCAAGGGCAAGGCACTGGATAGCTTCGTGACCCGCTCAATGGAGTTACTGAGCCGTAAGTAACAATTTTTGTAATGATAAACCCGAATGGGGTGGCTTTTCTAGGCCACCCCATTTTATTTAATCATTACTGTCGTAGCTCCAAAGCCATTACAAGGTGGTCAGTATAGTGAAAGCTAAGAAGCCGGTCAGTGCGATCAGTTCGACGGCTTTTTCCTGTCTCTTAAACTTTTTGGATAGTACGAAATAGGTGGCAAGTGCCACGGTGAATAGTGCTTGTAGGGCGATGAGAATGATGGCGGTGGTGGTTTCTCCGCCCCGCATAGAATAACGTGCCACTATCCCGAGCACAAACCAAATGCTCATAGGGATAACGACCCATCGGCGATCCTTTAGTACTTGTTTCGAATCAAGGTATTGCTCTTGTTTTTCAATACTGCTCATAACTCATAAGATTTTAGTCGGTTCTTTTAATTGGTTTGCTGTAAAGGTACGCATAACTCCAATACTTTGCCCCCTCAATGACTGCCTTTTCTCTGGGTGTTGCTACTTTGTCGCTTAAATATTCTTTGAAATCTAAATCTGGGCTTGAATAGCTAAGCGATTTCACCTAAAATTGGTATCTTTGTAAGGTATAATAAATTAAGACAAGATGAGAGCGTGAAGCGGTACAGCTTTGACAATATATGAAGAGAGGGATCTGGTATTATATCCGTTGTTTTGCGATTTATCTAGGGGTGATGGTTATCGGCGTCGCATCGCTTTTTCTGCTGATTGCTAGCGGTGCGATTGGCTATATGCCACCGATTGAGGACCTACAAAACCCTATAGATAAGTATGCCACTCAGCTCATCTCGGAGGATGGTGTGGTGATGGGCTCTTATGCATTGAAGGGCAATAACCGTATCTATACCACCTATGATGAGCTCTCTCCCGAATTGGTGGAGGCACTGATTGCAACTGAGGATAAGCGCTTCGAAGACCACTCGGGAATTGATGCATGGGGACTCTTTCGTGTCTTTTTCAAGACGGTGATCTTGCGGCAGAAGAGCTCGGGCGGAGGTAGTACACTGAGTCAACAATTGGCAAAGCAGCTCTATTCGCCTAATGCCAAGAACTTCATGGAGCGAGCGATGCAGAAGCCTATTGAGTGGGTGATTGCGGCTAAGCTGGAGCGCTACTACTCTAAGGAAGAGATCATTACCCTTTACCTCAATAAGTTTGACTTCCTCTATCAAGCAGTGGGCATCGACTCTGCTGCTAAGACTTACTTCAATAAGTTGCCGAGCGAGCTGACAACAGAGGAGTCTGCCACTCTAGTGGGTATGTGTAAGAACCCATCCTACTACAACCCCGTGAGGTACCCGGAGCGTGCTAAAGGACGCCGTGATGTGGTGCTGGGACAGATGAAAAAGGCCAATTATATCACGAAGGCGGAGATGACCGAGCTACAGGCTTTGCCACTCACCCTTGTCTTTAAGCGACAAAACCACAGAGCTGGTATCGCTCCCTATTTCCGGGAGTATCTGCGTAGGATTATGATGGCCGAGAAGCCCGATAAAAAGGACTATCGCGGTTGGCAAGAGGAAGATTACAAGCGCGATGTAGCTCAGTGGGAGAGTAACCCTCTCTACGGTTGGTGCCATAAGAATAAGAAGTCGGACGGCTCTTCGTACAATATCTACACTGATGGACTAAAGGTCTACACCACCATCAACTCCCGTATGCAGGAGTATGCCGAGGATGTGATGCTTCAGCACCTGGCTGGGGATATTCAGATTGCCTTTGACCGTGAAAAGAAGGGGCGTAGCCATGCACCCTTCTCTAGCAGTATCTCAGCAGAGGATCGGGAGAAGATCATCCATCGCTCTATTAAGAATAGCGACCGTTATCGCTTCCTCAAAGCCGATGGGCTGAGCGAGCAGGAGATCCTCAAGACCTTTGATGAGCCGACGGAGATGACGGTATTCGACTATGCCAAGGAGGGAGGAAAGTATGTTACTATCTACCGTGATACGGTGATGACGCCTCGCGACTCTATCCTCTATCTCAAGAAATTCCTACAGTCGGGCTTTATGGCCATGGATAGCAGCACGGGCCATGTCCGTGCCTACGTGGGCGGAGTGGACTTCGGTACCTTCCAGTACGATATGGCGACCAAGGGGCGTCGGCAGGTGGGCTCGGTGATGAAGCCTTACCTCTTTGCCATGGCAATGAGCGAGGGCTTTACCCCTTGTACCACGATGGTGCACGAGCCACAGCACATCCGTCTCGCTACAGGGCAGATCTGGTCGCCTAAGAATGCCGGTGCTAGCAGAGTGGGGGAGGTGGTGACCATCAATTGGGGGTTGCAAAACTCCTCCAACTGGGTAACCGCTTGGCTGATGAGCCAGATGTCGCCCGTCACCTTTGTTGATCTGCTCTACTCCTTTGGAGTGACAGGAGACCTCGATCCTACGCCAGCGATTTGCCTCGGTAGCCCAGATATCTCGGTGGAGGAGATGGTGTCGGGCTTTAGCACCTTTGCCAATGCTGGTATGAGGGCGGTGCCTATTTATGTCACCCGGATTGAGGACCAGTACGGCAATGTAGTCGGCGAGTTTGCTCCCGATATTCGCGAGGTATTGCCCCCCGATGCCGCCTACAAGACCCTCCACATGCTTCGCAATGTGATGAACGGAGGTACCGGTAGCCGTACCCGATTTAAGTATGGCGTGCAAGCCGATATGGGCGGAAAGACAGGTACGAGCCAAAACCACTCCGATGCGTGGTTTATGGGCTTCACTCCTAGGATCAGTGCTGGTTGCTGGGTAGGAGGCGAGGATCGCTCCATCCACTTCGATGGTATCCGACTAGGTCAGGGTGCCAATATGTCGTTGCCGATTGTGGCGATGTTTTTTAAGCGAGTGTTTAATGATAAAGAGCTTCAGAAGCGCAAAGCTGAGCTGGGCATCGACCCCGAGGCTAAGTTTGTGATACCAGAGGAGTATGCCGACCCTTGTAAGTCGAAGGATGGAAGGGTGATTGCTACCTTTGAGCCTATTGAGGAGGGAATCGACCCGCTCTTTGAGTAAGCGACTTTTGGAGGCTATATAGATGTATTTATTTTAATCAACCAATTAATATTTAATTCAAAGATGTCAAAGAAGAGAATTTACTCCTTCGGCAATGGAGCCGCAGAGGGAAAGGCAGACATGAGGATGCTACTTGGCGGAAAGGGAGCCAACCTAGCAGAGATGAATCTAATTGGAGTGCCAGTGCCTCCAGGATTTACCATTACTACTGAGGTTTGCCACGAGTATTACGACCTTGGCGAGGAGAACCTTCGCAAGGAGATGACCGACGAGCTGGAGAAGAATATCAAGCAGGTAGAGGAGATCATGGGTGCTAAGTTTGGTAGCAATGAAAACCCACTACTTGTCTCTGTACGCTCCGGTGCTCCTGCATCTATGCCAGGTATGATGGATACCATCCTCAACCTTGGTCTGAATGACGAGGCTGTAGAGGGACTTGCTAAGAAGAGTGGCAACGAGCGCTTCGCTTGGGACTCTTACCGTCGTTTCATCCAGATGTATGGCGACGTAGTGCTTGGCATGAAGCCAGCCGATAAGAAGGAGATTGACCCCTTTGAGAGAATCATCGAGGAGGTAAAGCAGGAGAAGGGTGTAAAGCTTGATAATGAGCTAGAGGTAGCAGACCTTAAGGAGCTTGTAACTCGCTTCCGTGAGGCAGTGAAGGAACAGACTGGTAAGGACTTCCCAACCGATGCTCGTGAGCAGCTTTGGGGTGCTATCGGTGCCGTGTTTGGCTCTTGGATGAATGAGCGTGCTATCATCTACCGTCGTATGGAGAGCATCCCAGAGGAGTGGGGTACCGCTGTCAACGTACAGGCGATGGTATTCGGTAACATGGGCGATAATTCAGCAACTGGTGTTTGCTTCACACGTAACTCTGCAACGGGCGAAAACCTATTCAATGGTGAGTACCTAATCAATGCACAGGGTGAGGACGTAGTGGCAGGTATCCGTACCCCACAAGAGATCACCAAGGAGGGCTCTCTCCGCTGGGCAAAGCTAGCCAACGTTACTGAGGAGTATCGTGCTAATGAGATGCCATCTCTCGAGGAGTCTATGCCAAAGATGTACAAGGAGCTAGTGGATATTGAGCGTAAGCTCGAGGACCACTACCACGATATGCAGGATATGGAGTTCACCATCCAGGATGGTAAGCTTTGGATCCTCCAGACTCGTAACGGAAAGCGTACCGGTAAGGCAATGGTGAAGATCGCTATGGACTTACTTCGCGAGGGTTCACTCACCGAAGAGCAGGCTCTGATGCGTATTGATCCTAATAAGCTTGATGAGCTACTTCATCCAGTTTTCGACAAGGCTGCAGAGGCAAAGGCAGTAGAGATTTCTCGTGGTCTACCAGCTTCTCCAGGTGCTGCATCAGGTAAGATCTGCTTCTTCGCTGAAGATGCTGCACGTATGCACAATGAGCACGGAGAGAGCGTGATCCTAGTGCGCAACGAGACCTCTCCTGAGGACCTCGCAGGTATGCAGGTAGCAGAGGGTATCCTTACCGCTAAGGGTGGTATGACTAGCCACGCTGCAGTAGTAGCTCGTGGTATGGGTAAGTGCTGTGTATCAGGTGCAGGTAGCCTAGAGATCGATTACAAAGCTGGCACCGTGAGCGTAGATGGTAGAGTATATAAGGAGGGCGACTATATCTCTCTCAATGGTTCTACCGGTGTGATCTACGAGGGTAAAGTGCCTACTAAGGCTGCAGAGCTCGACCCCGACTTCCAATTCCTAATGGAGCTATCCGATAAGTATGCACGCCTACAAGTACGTACCAATGCCGATACTCCACACGATGCAGAGGTAGCTCTCAACTTCGGTGCTACTGGTATCGGTCTTTGCCGTACAGAGCACATGTTCTTCGAGGGCACTAAGATCAAGGCGATGCGTAAGATGATCCTCTCTTCTGATACCGAGGGTCGTGTAGCAGCGTTGAAGGATCTATTGCCATTACAGAAGCAAGACTTCCTAGGCATCTTCCGCGTGATGGACGGTCACCCAGTGACTGTACGTCTGCTCGATCCACCTCTACACGAGTTCCTACCACAGGATGAGAAGGGTGTGAAGGAGATGGCCGATGAGCTTGGTCTTTCACTTGCTCAGGTACAGGCACGTATCAACAACCTCCACGAGGTGAATCCAATGCTCGGTCACCGTGGTTGCCGTCTAGGTAATACTTACCCAGAGATCACCGTGATGCAAACCCGTGCTATCCTTGGTGCAGCTATCGAGCTTCAGAAGGAGGGCATCAACGTAATGCCAGAGATCATGGTGCCACTAGTAGGTACCGTGAAGGAGCTGGAGCTACAGCGCCAAACCATCGACGAGACGGCAGAGAAGCTCTTCGCCGAGGAAGGTGCTAAGGTAGAGTACAAGGTAGGTACCATGATTGAGATCCCACGTGCTACCTTGATTGCCGATAAGATTGCTGAGCACGCTCAGTTCTTCAGCTTCGGTACCAACGACCTTACCCAGATGACCTTCGGTTACTCACGTGACGATATCAATGGCTTCCTACCAGATTATCTTGCAAAGAAGATTCTCCCAGTCGACCCATTCCAGGTACTCGATCAGGAGGGTGTAGGACAGCTCGTTCAGCACGGTACCAAGCTCGGTCGTAGCACCAATGCCAACCTTAAGGTAGGTATCTGCGGCGAGCATGGTGGTGAGCCAAGTAGCGTGAAGTTCTGCCACAGAGTAGGCCTCAACTACGTGTCTTGCTCTCCATTCCGTGTGCCAATCGCACGTGTAGCAGCAGCTCAAGCAGCTATCGAGGAGAAGAAGTAATTTACTCCTCCCCATACAATACCAGAGGGTGTGCTAGCCTAGTCGCTAGCACACCCTCTCTTCTTTGTGGCTTATCGGACGAGGTACCTTATCGGACAAGTCAGACGGCGACGTCGTTTGTCCGACCAGTCCGATAAGGTACCCCTTGATAAAGGCAATCCGAAAAAGACACCCCAAAAAGGTACTTGGTTGGAGAGCACCCGCGAGGGTGCCACTCAGCTAGCCCCCAGTCAGAGGGGCGTGAACGCCCCGAACGACTGGCGGGAAAGGAAGCGATAATATAATAATCGACCCTTGTGGTCGCACTTGGATAGGAGAGTGCGACCGCAAGGGTCGTGGGTGTGGGGGTCTCTCGTTACCCGCTGGTCTTCGGGCGTTGCCC
>NZ_KV820690.1:52005-95898 GCF_001815465.1 Porphyromonas sp. HMSC077F02
GGCTAGCTGAATGGCACCCTGTCGGGTGCTCTGGCTGGGGCCTTTATCTGAACATTGTTTTTCTTGGGGTTAAATTTATTGGTGATTTTGTGTGTTGGTATTGATTAAGATATTATCTTTGCAAAACATAATGTTTGGCAAAGATAATTATTGGTGATATGAAATTTATAGATAGAGTAGAGGAAACAGCTGCGTTCATGCGTGCGTTGAGTCTTGGCCGGCCTGTGCTGATTGTGATTTATGGTAGGAGGCGTATTGGAAAGTCGGAGCTGATCAAGCATGTTTTGACCGAACAGGATGTATACCATCTGAGCGAAGAGGCACAGACGCAGCAACAGATAGATTCTTTTGCCAAGGCTGTATCTTTCACGTTTGATGGCTTTGATCGGGTATCTTACCACGACTGGGAGACGGTGCTCACCACCCTCAATCTATATGTTGGGGAAAATAGGTCGGTTTGCTTAGATGAGTTTTCGTATCTCGTCAAGAGTGATCCGTCACTGCCTTCCATCATTCAACGATTGGTGGACAACAATAAACTGAAATACAACCTGATCCTTTGTGGCTCCTCCCAATTGATGATGCACTCTCTGGTACTCAATGAGAAGTCTCCCCTATATCAACGCTGTACTTGGCAGCCAAAGCTGAAGCAACTGCGTTTGCCATATATTAAAGAAGCCTTGCATTGTTCCGACCAAGAAGCAGTGGAAGAATATGCCATTTGGGGCGGTGTGCCTCGCTACTGGGAACTTCGTGCCGACTTTGATAGTTTGGAGGAGGCAGTGCGCAATCTACTGGTCAATAATTATGGCACGCTGTACGATGAACCAACTCGATTGCTCCGTGATGAGCGTCGTGATACGGCTACCTCTTTCTCTCTGCTTACGACGGTGGGCAATGGAGTCAATCGCATTTCGGAAATAGCTGGCCGTATGAAGCAGCCTGCGACCAACCTTTCGCAGCCTATCAGCATTTTGACCGACTTGGGCTATGTGGAGAAAGATATCCCCTTTGGCGACAATCCGAAGAGTAGCAAGAAGGGATTGTATCGTCTTGGGGACAACTTTCTCTCCTTTTATTACAGGTTTATCAATCCCAATAAATATCTTATCGAATTAGACCGTCAGGATCTAGTAATGGATATCATCCGTAAGGACTTCAGTACGTACGTTGGTCAGGTATGGGAAAAGATATGTCGTGATTTCGTAACGGGTAATGAAATCGATGGCGTAGTTTATGGCATCGCCTCTCGGTGGTGGGGTGGCATACCAAAAGAGAAGGGTAGCAACGATTATGAGCAGGTGGAGCTTGACCTTGTAGCTGAGTCGCTAGACAAGAAGCACCTCCTCGTGGCAGAATGTAAATGGCGAGAACGTGATGAGGCACAGAGCGTATATGAGCAATTAACAAGTCGTGCCAGTCGCTTACCATTCGTAAAGAAGGGGCAAAAGGTACACACGATATTGTTCCTCAAGACAGAAACTAAGGCTGATGTTCCTTGCTATTATCCCAAAGACATCATAGCCTCTATGCTTCAATAAGAGGCCTAGCCTTTGTCGGGGGTGCCTTTAATGAGGGGGTACCTTTATCGAGGGGTACCTTTATCGGACAAGTCGGATAGGTCGTATGGTAGCATCGTTTTGCCGACCAGTCCGACTTGTCCGACCTGTCCGAAAAAGATCTCTTCTATAAAGTCACCCGATGGAAGAGCACCCGCGAGGGTGCCACTCAGCTAGCCCCTGGTCAAGGCACGAAGTGCCGAAGACCGGCGGGATCCGAGGCACCCCATATTCCACGACCCTTGTGGTCGCACCTACATAGGCTTGTGCGACCACAAGGGTCGATGACGTATGCCGTGCCTTTTTCCCGCTGGTCGTTCGGGGGCGTTTGCCCCCTCCGACCAGGGGCTATCTGAATGGCACCCTGTCGGGTGCTCTAACCGGGGGTGCTTTATCCGATTTCTTTGATAAAAATGGCCATTTGTAGGAGGTTAGTAATCAATGGGTTAGGAAGGCGAAAATTGAGATGCAACTAAGCATTTGCTTTGTTGCATCTCGCCGTTTGCTTAGTTGCATCTCGCCGATCGCTTAGTTGCAACTCAGTTTTTGCTTAGTTACCAGGAGTGGTATCGGGGTGCCTTTATCTAGGGGGTACCTTATTGGGTGGGGTGCCTTTATCGGACAGGTCAGACAAGTTGGACGGCTCGTGCAGTGGCGTCGTTTGTCCGAAAAAGGGACCTGCGATAAGAGGTTCCCCCAAGGGCCTCTGTGAGGGCCTTAGATAGGCCATCCTAAGGTTTGAGGATTTTACATGCATCAGTCCTTTAATGTAATATGATAAAGGGCGTACAAGTATTGACTTGCACGCCCCCTTATCATATTATTATGTAATTAGCTCGTCTAGTAACTAGAATTCATAAGTTACACTTGCATTGAAAGTTGTGCCAGGACCATAGTAAAGTCCATAGTTGTCTAAGCTAGCTACATAGCGCTTGTTGAGCACGTTGTACACATTTGCACGGATAAGGATACCTTGCTTTCCTGTGAGTGCAAAACGGTATGAAGCACCCATATCAAGTAGTCCATAGTTATCTAGCTTCTGAGATTTGTACTCTTTTCCCTTGACTGTTGCTTCAGCCAACTTCTTAATGTCTACATCACCATATAGGTTGAGATAATGATTGTAGTCTGCAAAAATTACAAATCCCTTAGCTTTGTACTCAGCACCGAATCCTAAAGTGCTCTGTGGTGCACTTCCGACCTTAGTACCAGCCAACTCAATTTCAAACTTATCAGCTACAGAATTTCCAGAATCATTGTCAATCACCTCAACAGGAGTCTTCCCTGAATACTTCCAATCGCCATAGGTAAAGTGACCACGAAGCATCAGCCCTGTCAATGGGTGAGTGCGTATATCAAGCTCTACACCCTTGTGAATTTGCGTTACATTGGAAAGCCTAAACCCAGCACTCTGTAGCAGTTTATGAGTATTGGGTGTGGTATAATCGTCCATGCCAAAGGCGAGGAATCTATTTGCCCAAGAGGTATAGTATACATTGAGATTGATTGTAGTGTACCCTGGAAGCTTTGCTGAATAGCCTGCTTCAAGGCCTAGGATATTTTCATTCTCTACCTTTTGCTCTCTAGGGCGAATGGTGGAGTACTCAAAAATGTTGTCCTTAAATGGCTGGCGAGAATAATACCCTGCATTTGCGAAAAACTTGTGATTTTCACCTGCTAGAATAGACGCACCACCCTTGATGTTAAAGCCAAAGCGATTAATTACATCGGACTTCTCATTGAGCAACTTGAAGTTTTCGGATGCTCTATAGCTTTGATTAGAGAAAGCAGCTTGTAAGAAAGAAGAGATTAAATCGTTATGGTACTCTACTTGCCCGAATAGCCCTTGGTAGTTAATCCACTCGCTACTATTGTATGCGATGCGATCTTCGGTAGGTGCATAGTTGAAGAGTGAAGCCCATGGGTCGGCTTTATAAGTATTGGTAATTAAATATGCACCATTTGCATCTAATAATGACTTATTACGTCCCTTTGCGTCGTTCCATCCCTTGAGACCAAATAGCTCTGTGAGCTGACGGAAGTGGTCTCCCTTATAAAAACGGAGATCTGCTCCGACATTTACAGATAGGTTCTCGTGGTTGTCATAAGAGTAGTTGGAAACGAGTCCAAACCAGTGGTGGTTATTAACAGAGGAGCGAATGGCAGTACCATCATACCCTTTGCCGTATCCACCAGCAATTGATTTATTGTATTCGTTTTCAATAAAGTCCCATCGGACTTGGCCATCAGCATCACGTCCAACTTTTTTCCCACTGGCATCTTTAATGTAATCAGGTCCATTTCCGTAGGCACCTGTTCCACCCCCACGACCAAATGATGCATATAGTACTGTGGATAGAGATTGTTTCTTGCTGATAGTCCAGTCCCAGTTGAGGTTCATTACTGGCTTGTGATAGTAGTTTTTGCGCTCACTCAGGACTTTGCCATTGTAGTAACCCCAATTCTTATTGTACTTGTATCCGTACTGGTCATATAGCTCTTGCTTAAGAGAGAAATGCTGGTTGTGCCACTGAGGAGCCCCAAAAATAAGGAAGTTAAACATGTGGTCTCCAGCTTTCTTACCTATAGAGAGGAAATAGTTTTGACCACTTCCCTGTGTGCCATCATTCCATTTGCGCTCACCTTGCCAATGGTCAATAAGTACTGAGACACCCCAGCCATTGCTTAGCAAACCTGTGTTGTATGCTGCTGTACCTTTGAAATACTTACCATAACCACCGATGAAACGAACAAATCCACCTCTTTCAAGGTCGGTAGCCTTAGTAACGATATTGATTGTACCACCGACAGAGGAAATTGCTAGCTTTGATGATCCCAAGCCACGTTGCACATCAATAGCATTGGCAATATCCGAGATACCAGCCCAATTGGACCAGTACATTTTACCATCCTCCATACCGTTGATGGGTTGTCCATTCAAAAGGAATGCGGTGTTGGACTGATCAAATCCACGCATAAACATCTGACTATCTCCAAAGCCTCCAGCTTGGTTGGCTACATAGACGTTTGGTGTGTTTTTAAGAGCCTCTGGGAATTCTACATTACCTACCGCTTTCATCTGAATTTCAGAAGCCTTGACGATAGTAGATGCTATAGGTGTCACACGATTAGCCACATCAATCACTCCTTTACCCACAACTAGTACTTCTCCTAGCTGAGTATTGTCTTGGTAGAGTGAAATAGTGCCTAAGGAACTCTTTCCAGATGCACTGTACTTAACAGTTGCACTCAAGTAGCCTAAGTAGTTTACTTCGAGTGTGCCATTTCCTGTAAGAGAGATAGTGAATTTACCATCCATGTTGGTCGTGGTACCTTTAGACGAATCTTTGCTATCTACCACCACAGCACCAATAAGAGGCTCATGTGTATCACCATCCACTACTACGCCTGTATAGGTCTTCTGTGCCCAAGAGGATGCACAAGTAAAGCCTAGTAAAAGCGAAAGCATTAAAAGCCTATAAAACTGTTTCATAAGTTTGCTTTTTTAGTTTATAAATTGTTGTCTCAAATAATAATCTACAATGGTCAATCTAATTCAATTGCAAAGTTACCTAAAACAATGTAGATTGGTGATATTATAAATTAAGATTTTGTTACATATCCTCGGAAAAGCTGTTATTTTTCAGGCTTTGGTGAAATAGACAGATAACACTTGCTATTCGGTAGCTTGGTGGAGTAGTTAGTTTTATTTACTTTTGTAGGTAGATATTAATTAGTGGAAAGGAGTGAAGCTATGCCAGATGTAGTGATGACCTTTAAGGGTCGGCCATATAACCTTACGGAGGAGCCTATGATCATAGGTATCCTCAATCATACACCCGATTCATTTTATGCCGGTAGTCGCATTGAGGGTGAGCGAAATATACACCAACGGATTGAGGAGATCATTGACCAAGGGGGTAAGATGATTGATGTGGGGGGGTACAGCTCTAGGCCTGATGCTGCGGAGGTCTCTGAGGAGGAGGAGTGGCGACGGGTGAAGGAGGTATTGGATATCCTGAAGAAGGAGTACCCTAGGTTGCCGGTGAGTGTTGATACCTTTACCGCTTCGGTGGCACGTAAGTCGGTAGAAGAGGGTGGGGCAGATGTGATTAATGATGTCTCGGGTGGGCGTATTGACCCACTGATGTTGCAGACGGTGGCGGAGCTACAGGTACCTTATGTGCTGATGCATATGCGGGGTACGCCCAAGACGATGCAGAGCCTCTGTGAGTACAAGGGGCGTGTGGCTGATGGGGTGATTGAGGAGCTACTGGTGACAATCGAGAAGCTGAGGGAGCTGGGGCTTCGGAAGGAGCATATCATCCTCGACCCTGGCTTTGGCTTTAGCAAAACGACGGAGCAGAATTATGAGCTGATGAGTGACCTTGATAAGTTTAGGGTACTCGACTATCCTCTCTATGTGGGGATTAGCCGTAAGAGTATGATCTATAGATACTTTGGCACTACCCCAGCTGAGGCACTCAATGGTACCACGGTGCTAAATACTTATGCGCTTCTTCATGGGGCGCACTTTATCCGTGTGCACGACGTGCGGGAGGCGTGGGAAGCGATGAAGATGGTACAGGAGATTAAGCGACTAAGCTAAGCATTAGGGGTATGGAGTGGTTGGCGTTTTCCTTTAAGGATTTTATGGATATCCTACTAGTGGGGCTATTGCTCTACTATGTCTATGATGTGCTCCGAAAGAGTGGTAGTGCCACGATCTTTGGAGGGATTATCTCGCTGATCCTCATTTGGATTGTCACCTCTCAGATCCTCCGCATGAGGGTGCTTGGGGGAATATTGGATGCTCTCTTTAGTGTGGGGATTGTGGTGATCGTCATTATATTTCAGGATGAGATAAAGGGCTTCCTTACCCTGCTAGGTAGCACGCAGAGGTGGCGATTTATTCGCCGAATCTTTAAGCCTGAGAAAAATGTGGAGGTGAGTCGGGAGCAGAGCTTTATCGGAATGATCTCTTTTGCCTGTGCCAATATGGCAAAGAAAAAGACCGGTGCCCTTATCGTGATTGAGCAGGGCACCAGTCTGGAGCAGTATATCCATACGGGGGAGATTATCAATGCGCAGGTCAATTCGCGGTTGATAGAGAATATATTCTTTAAGAATGCTCCGCTACATGATGGGGCGATGATTATCCGTGACTATACCATCGTGGCGGCGGCCTGTATTCTGCCTGTAGCACAGGGGCAAGAGCTACCGAAAGAGATGGGGCTAAGGCACCGCTCGGGACTAGGGATGTCGCAAGCAACGGATGCGAAGGTAATCATCATCAGTGAGGAGCGTGGGGAGATATCGATTGCACACAATGGGGAGATGATCGCTGATGTGACGACAGATCAGTTGCAACAATTTATCAGCAATGACTTTACCGACCTCGGGAAGATAGGTACGCTTGTCACAGCTCACGCCGTATAGAGAGGAGGTGGACTATGCGTGGAGGGCTTCGCTACTTACTTCTACTCTTTTCGCTACTTTCCGCACTGGTAGTAGAAGCGCAGGAGTTGGCTCCTGTAGTGATGCCTGAATTGCTCGTATTGGGTAGCCACACTAAGTATGAGGAAGATAATGATGCGGTAGCCCTGATTGAGCGGACTGCTACGCGGGAGCGTGCCGATAGGGCGGCACGGCAGTTGGATTATAGCTTTCAGCAGTCGGAGCAATTGCTTCTGGCGCTTGGTCGGGTGGATAAGTGGCGGGGCGCACTGCGTAAGGGGGTGCCTTTCTTTGATCGCTACTTGATTCATTCGCATATTGATGGTACGCCTGTCTTACCGCTTTCGGAGTACCAAAAGGTCTATCTCAAGGGGTACAATCATACGACGCAGCAGCTCAATGAAGCTATCTTATATAGTCAGCATAATGGGTTGGATCAAAACATCAGTGATGGCTCTCAGAGTGTGAGGCTGGAGGAGTTATTCTCCAAGGTGGACCTCTTTGAGAAGTATGTGAAGATACTAGATACCAAGCTCCCCGCACCTCTTTCGGAGCAGGCAAGACACCACTACAAGTACTATCTTACAGATACCATTATATCGGCTGGGTACGTGGCTCAGGTGGTGGACTTTATCCCACGTCAGTCCCATGCCCCTTCTTTTTCGGGACGGTTGCTGATTGTGGAGGATCATGGCCCGCGATTGCTCAATGCTTACCTTATCTTTCCGAAGCAAATCGATATTAACTTCGTGGAGGATCTTCGTCTGCAGCAACAATTTGTGAAGACCTCGGTGGGGTGGCACCTCAAGGAGGAGCGTCTGGTGGGTAATCTGAAGCTATTTATCAATCTACTCTCTCTCTATGTGGAGCAATCAAGGCACTACGATGAGTATGGCGAGCAATCGCCTGACTCCGAGATTATCGCTCTGAAGCAACCTTTTAATGACTGGCAGGATAGGGAGTTAGCAAAGCCAGTTCTCTCTTCTGCCATTGCCCGAAACCTGCTGACCACAAGCGATGGCCTGCGGAGGTTTATGGACCAATTCAAACAGCTAGGGTGGCAGCGTGTGGTACTGGAGTTGGTGGATATGGTGAGTCTCAACTATATTCGTACGAAGTGGGATTACAGCAAGATTTACGGAGGAAGCCTCTTTGACCTCGGGCCTGTGAATGAGCTGGTCGATGCCAATCATACGGAGGGGCTACGTATCAAGGTGGGAGGAAGGACTACCGGCTATCTCTCGCACCGTCACTTCTTTAATGGGTATCTTGCCTATGGATTTAAGGACCGACGCCCTAAGTATGGCGTTGGCTACGCCTATTCTTTTAGACCTAAGCGCTACTTTAGGGAGGAGTTTCCTCAGCACGAAGTATCGCTGAGCTATCAGCACGATATCTATATCCCAGGTCTTGAGGTACAGAATAACGACCGAGATAATATCCTCTATGATGTTGGGGTATCGTATCTGGCGACTACCTCTTATCGAAATCTCTTAACTCTGGAGTATCTAAAGGACTTCAATGCAAGTCTCTCTCTCAGGCTTTATGCTAGCTATAGGGAGGATAGGGCGAGTGGGCCGCTTGATTTTGTGCGGGTTAATCACGACCACTCTCTGCAGAAGCTGCCTAAGATCACCGATGTATATTCGGGCGTGGAGCTACGGTGGGCGATCGGTGAGCGTATCTTTGATGGCTCTATGCAAAGACACCGGCACTACGCGAATGTATATCGCGAGGTACCGGTGCTAAAGCTTCGCCACGAGTGGGCGGATAAATGGTTGGGGGGTGACTTCCGTAGGCAGCGTACTGAGCTATCTGCTGAGCAGAGACTCTGGATGGGGGTCTTTGGTCGTCTGGACTATCAAGTGACGGTGGGGAAGCTATGGAGCTCGGTGCCCTTTCCTGTCTTATATACGCCACCGACTAATATCGGAATTATGCACAAGCACAATACGTTCCAATTGCTCAACCCTTTGGAGTTCGTTGCAGATGAGTGGCTGACGGCCTTTATGGAATACCATATGCGAGGCGTGGTCTTTGACCGTATCCCATTGATCAATAAGTTGCGACTTCGGGGTGTGCTGACGGCCAACTTCCTCTATGGTAACCTCACTGCTAAGAACCGACAAGCTACGGGTAATGAATTATTCGTACTCCCTGTGCATACTACTGAGATGCAGGATCAGGTCTATGCTGAGGTGGGCTTTGGGCTGGAGAATATACTCAAGGTGGTGCGCATTGACGTCTATCGTCGCCTCTCTCCGCTTAAGGCTCACTCCAAAGGTCCATGGGGGGTGAAGCTAGATTTATCGCTTAGCTTTTAGGTGGATAATTCGTTGGTTGCTGCTACCTCTGAAGGAAAGGGTAGGGTCGTACAATCGCTTCTCAAAGGGACCATCGACCAATACATCGATCCACTCTAGTAGCGGTGCTCGCTCTGGATCCGCAAGCAGTTCTTCGTAAAGGTAGCCTGTGTAGCACCAGATGCTTAGTCCCGTCTCCTCTCGCACTCTTCTGAGTAGAGGACCGAAGTCGGTGGGGTTGTAGAAGGGGTCTCCGCCACTAAAGGTGACGCCATCGAGTAGGAAGTTGCCCTTAATCTCCTCTATTATGTTGCCTATCCGCTCCTCCGTCAGTGGCTCTCCTGCCTGTGGCGACCAGCTGAGTGGGTTGTGGCAACCAGGGCAGGCGTGCCGACACCCTGCCAAGTAGATGCTATACCTTATCCCATCGCCATCGAGGATGGTCTCGGGAATTACCTTGAGCAGATGGAGCATACCACCTAGGTAAGTAGTAAGATCATCCACTGTGCCGCCATCACTCGTAGGAAGAGGGTGACTGGATAGACGGTAGCATAGACCACCGATGGGATATTGTTTTTAGTGGCATCTGGAGTGAGCGATAGGGCTGGGGCAAAGGTCATATTCCCCGCCACATACCCTAAGAGGGTGAAGTAATCTAGCTTGAGCCAAAGGCGTCCAATCACGAGGGTGATCCAAAGCGGAATCATCATCATCAGTGCTGCGTAGCCCATCCAGACAAAGCCACCGCTCATGAGCTTCTCCACAAAGCTACCCCCGACACTCAGTCCCACGCAGGCTAGGAAGAGGGTAATCCCTATCTCCCGTATCATCATATTGGCACTCTCGGTGTTGTGGGTGTTGAGCCTAAACTTTGTTCCGAAGTTGCTCAGTAATATGGCTACAATCAGTGTGCCGCCTGAAAAGCCGAGCTTCACCGGCATACTCATTCCGGAAAGCTGTATCTCCAAGCTCCCAACAAGTACACCTAGCAGTAGTGCCAAGAAGAGCACCAGCAGATTGGGTCGCCTTAGGTTGGTAGCTGAGTTGCCAAGTATCTTCTCCACATGTTTTACGTCCTCCTCTTGCCCCACAATCACCACCGTATCACCTACTTGTAGGCGGAGGTCGGGCTTAGCGATTAAGTGGACGCCAGCACGATAAAGGCGTGAGACATTGACATTGTAGAGTGTCCTAAACTTGAGTTGCTCAATGCTCTTGCCGGTGATATTGGGGTGCGTCACTAGCACACGGTGAGATACCAAGGTATTATCGAGCTTAAACCAGGTGGCATCGCTCATCTCGAGCCGACGACCTACGAAGGCAGCGATGGTCTCCACCTCGTCTTGCTCCGAGATAACCAAGAGCTTATCGCCCTCATAGATTTTTGAATTGGAGCTAGCCATCTCCACCTCGCCAGTGCCTTCGTGCAAGATACGAGAGATGACTACCTCGTATTTCTCTAATAGCATCTTTACGTGGTAGATATCCATCCCGAAGAGGGCTGGATTGGTCACTTCTAGAGAGTAGACTAGGGCTTCTCGTTTATTCGCCTGCTCCCTCTCCTCCAATTCCTTCTCCTCACGTGCCACATCAATCTTAAAGATCCACTTGATGATTGAAAGGGTGACCACCATCCCAACAATGGCAACTGGATAACCAAGGGCATAACCTATGCCGATATCTTGTGGTGTACTTCCCGAGAGCATTCGTGCTGTCTCCTGTGCCGATGCAAGCGAAGGGGTGTTGGTCACCGCACCCCCTAGGATACCCATCAATGTGGCTATCTGTTCGCTTGAAAAACGGTAGATGAGGTAGGTGACGACTAGTGAGAAAAAGACTGATGCGATAGAGAGTAGATTCAGAGATACGCCTCCTTGCTTGAAGGTGGCAAAGAATCCTGGCCCTACGATCATACCAATACCAAAGATAAAGAGGATCATCCCACTCTCCTTCACAAAAGAGAGCACGTGAGGATCCATTGATAGGCCTAAGTGGCCCATCAATATCCCCACAAAGAGTACCCAGGTGACCCCGAGTGAAAACCCTCGTACCTTTACCTTGCTTAGTGCAGTGCCCACTGTCACCACTAAAGCGAGTACAAACATCGAAGAAGCGATATCCCCACCTAGGAGTAGTTGCTTCAGTACATCCATCATCTTTAATTAGCTTAGTTAATGATGCTTTACACGGTCCCGCTCCTCGGCACGCTTAGCAGAGTTCCACGAGGCGAGGTCACCAGTAAGATAACCCGTGATTCGCCTCATGCGTTGGATATCCTCACTTCCGCAGATTGGGCAACGGTCGTAGATCACTCCCTTATAGTGGCAGCTCCTACAGGTGTCAATTGGATGGTTGATAGAGCCGTAGCCAATCTGATTGTCCTTCATCAGCTTCACGATCTTTACGATCGCACGAATGTTTTTCTTCGCTTCACCATCCAGCTCTATATAGGTAATATGCCCACCAAGCGTGAGTGCGTGGAATGGAGCCTCTAGCCTGATCTTATCGGCAATGCGTACCTCCTCCTTTACATCGATATGAAATGAATTGATATAGTACTCTCGGTCATTGACCCCAGGTATCTTGCCGTACCGCTTCACATCAAGCTTTGTAAAGCGACCCGAAAGCCCCTCGGCAGGAGTGGCGAGTACCGAGTAATTGAGGTGATACTTCGCCTTCATCTCGCCAGCCACCTCATTCAGCACCACTAGGCACTCCCGCAAAGTCTCCCACGCAGCAGAGCTCTCGCCGTGTCCCCTACCATAAAGTGCATACATCGCATTGTGACCGCCGATAAATCCAATTCCCAGCGTACCGCTATCCAATACCGAGCCTACCTTGTCATTGGGTTTCAAAGCACCGCCTCCCTTCCATACATCGTTGCCCATCATAAATGGGAACTGACGAGCCAGT
Organism: Porphyromonas sp. HMSC077F02; assembly: GCF_001815465.1. Lineage (NCBI taxonomy): Bacteria > Pseudomonadati > Bacteroidota > Bacteroidia > Bacteroidales > Porphyromonadaceae > Porphyromonas > Porphyromonas sp. HMSC077F02. Next base: position 64,238 of record NZ_KV820690.1, read on the forward strand.
GCACTCCGTTGGTAGAGATATCGCTCATGTAGCTGTTCGCCAACTAGTAGTGCCATCTCTCGTAGCGACTCCTTTAGCTTTTGGATAGATACGCTCAAGATCCGGCCAGAGTCGGCAACCGAACCGCACTCGCGCTCCGCAGCACGACGAGCCTCAATCGCCAGCCTTGGTAGATTGATAGTGGTAAAGGATAGATTGCCCCTTCCTACAGAACTTTGTACCCCATTGATATTCTCAAAGACACGGGTGCGGCAACCCATCGTTGCAAGCTCATAAAGATAACGATTAGGGTCATCGGCACGCCAAAGTTTATTTTGATTGAAGGGGGTGTCGAGGAACAGGAAGTTAGGGAAGAGTGCCCTTGCTGTGGTCTTGCACGCTTTTAGGAATAGATAGAAGTTGGGTGCTTCAAACTCTAGCTCGCCCCTCATCGCAGCATCAAAGTCGGTCATTGCCAATTCATAGTCACGCTCTGAATAAGAGACCCCCTCCTTCACCTTAAATATCTGAATGGGGAAGACTGGCACCTCACCTCCAGCTCCTAGTCCCTCCATAGTCGCTTCCATCAACTCCTCGATCACCATCTGCCCCTCGGCACTGGTATCGGTGCCGTAGTTAATCGAGCTAAAGACCACCTGGTTGCCGCCTCTGGAGTGCATCGTATTGAGATTGTGGATAAATCCCTCCATCGCCTGGTGCGTATCTCGCCTGGTTAGTTCGCGAGCCTCCGCCACCATCATCTCCAGATCTTCGTAGGCGATAGCATCGTTAGTCACCTTGGAGAGCTCATCATATAGCCCGCGAATCTCCCCCGCACTCGGCATGATGTTGCCTACAGCGTCGGTAATCATCGTTCGCAGTGCCTTCCTCTCAAGGTTCCCCTCACCACTTCTAGCCTTTACCATAAAGGGAATCAGCTCTGCCAAGTGCTTCACAAACGACTTGTATACCCCAGGTGCCATAAAGTAGTCAAAGGCGGGGATTGCCTGCCCTCCGTGCTGCTCATTTTGATTGGTTTGGAAAATGATCGTTGCAAGAGTGGCGTAGCTCTGGATGCTCTGAGGAGTACGGATACTCCCATTCTTTGTGTGGAAACCCCGTTCGTAGAGATCTTTCAGATCGTACTGTACACAAGTAGTGGTCTTGGTGGGGTAGTAGTCGAGGTCGTGTATGTGGATATCCCCACGCCTGTGTGCTTCGGCAAATTCGGGGGAGAGTAGATAGCGGTAGGCATAGTCCTTGGAGACCTCACTCGCGAAGGTCATCATCTGACCAGCTGGAGTGTGGCTACTCATATTGGCATTGCTCAGATTGATATCATTTTCATCGATCCGTACAATCCCATCAAAAGACTTCTTGAGGTCGGTGCGTTTGTGCCGCTGCGTATTGCGCCACTCCCTATAGATAATGTAGCGCTTCGCTACATCGGGGCGCACCTTCATCAGCTCGCCCTCCACAATATCTTGTACCTCCTCTACCGAAATGGTAGTCTGCTCTATGCACGACAATACTTGGCGAGTTACTTGCTGTACCTCACCATAATTATCTCCATTGCCACTCGCTACGTAGGCCTTGAGAATAGCGTTTTCAATCTTAGAGGGGGTAAATGGCTCCTGCACGCCATCCCTCTTAATGATGTAAAGAACTGGATTATTCATATTACTTTAACTCCCGAAAGTTGATTAAATAGGTTTTATAATACGGTAAAATGCATCTGTCGGTCTTCTGACTTATCTCATACACCTCCGTACCTTCCCGCCCACATGGGCAGTGGCAAACGATCGGGGTGCTGTCAAGGCTTCCAAGCCCATCAAGACTTACAGCAGCGGGTACTGTACTGGACTCACACCAGTTTCCCAAGAGGTGAACTCTATCACCTCCACAAATGCACTACAAAGATACCTATTTTTATAGACCTGATAGCATTATATTCAGAAACAAAAATCCTCGGCAGTAACGCCGAGGATATAAAGAAAGTGGAGAATACCGGACTCGAACCGGTCACCTCTACAATGCCATTGTAGCGCTCTAGCCAGATGAGCTAATTCCCCATACTCCCCACAAAGATAACAAATATATCACCACCCACCAACTTTCAGCCAATGAAGTAGCTGATATAATGGACGTAGTACATTATATGTTATACCTTCTAAGGCTCAAATATGTAATCCTTGTTCTCCGACAGTCTATCACAAATCATGGCGAGAGAGTCTTGGCGAATAAGCATCAAGGTGCTATCGGTAGCTTCGGAGATAAGAAGTTTATAATCTCCTCGTGAATCCTGCATAAAGAGGGTGTCACTATCTATGGACCATCTTCCGGAGTATATTCTCTTGTACCCATCGGGTGCTACGAACACTTGGGTGATCGTTTGGTTGGGGTTAAAGGAGATATAATACTTTACTCCGTTAATTACTTCCCGTAGCTCCCACCTTCCAAGTATGGCATATTCGTGCTTAGTCTCGCTGTTCCTCGCACAAGAGATGTTCATAACGATAACGAATAATAAAGTGAGAAATGCTAACCTTTTCATAATGCTAATTCAACTGATAGAAAAATAGAGCGGGGTATGTCTACACCCCGCTCTATTCCTTTTTATTAGTTATTCAGTGTACACTTCAATCTCTACGATATCGGCATAACTAACTCTACTGATAAAGTCAGATAATAGAATCGCATCTATGTCAATTGCTTCGTTGAAGACAATATACACAGGGTTGGCTGGCTTGTCCATTAAGATGGAGCCTTGAGTAACATAAGTAGATCCACCGTTATTGGTAGCATGGACAGTTACTCCCTTCAAGGACTTATTGCCTTCCCAGTGATATGGATTTCCCCATACTACAATGGCTTTAACCTTTGATTTACTAGCTAGTTTAAGCTCTAAAGTAGTGGAGCTTCCTGATTCTACCCACCAGTTGTTACTGCGGTAATGAGTGTTACCATCAAACATTACCCAGAGTCTGCCAGATTGATAGTCGGACTTAGGTGTGATATCACTCGATGGATATTTGGTCACCCCATCAGGTAGATTGTCTGCAGCAGTCACATTGTTGCCCTGTGGAAGAGCTACTGAAGCTGTCGCTTTGACCTCAATCAGGTTGAAACCCTTTGCAAACCTCAGTGTCTTAGAAGTTGTTGAAAAGTCTAGAACTAAAGCGTAGGTGGTTTCCATCTCATAACGCTCCAAGTCCTTCTCTTCAAGAGTGATAGAGACCTTGGCAGATTTCTCCCCTGCTGGGATCTTTATCTCCTGAGGAAAAGTAAGAGCATCCTTAGTTAGTTCCTTATACATTGGGTTGGCGGTGAGTAGTTGCTCAGTCTTTTTGGCATCTACATCTAGTGTGAGAGTCACCTCCTCACTAAGCGCCTTAGTCAATTGTACCTTAAGGTCAATTGTTTTTGGATCGCCAACCGACACATTTCCACTCGTTTCCCTAAGGATAGAGAAGTTGGCTACTTGATCTTCCTTAGCCATATAAACGTAGGGGGTGTCATCAAATTGGAAAGGATCGGGAGTATCTACTGCCACCTTTTTCTCATCAATGGCATATTCGTAGTTGGACTCAACAATCTCTGGATCTGGTGACTGACACGAAGCCATTAGCCCAATCACTGAGATCGCCCATGTTGCATACGAAAAATATTTAGTCTTCATATTATATATATCTTCAATTGATTAGCTACTTACTCTTCTGGGGTGTATGTGTTGGCAGGGTTCATTATCTGAATTGCCTCCTTTACATTCTTGTAATTGGGCCCATAGATTACGTCCTCATTAATGTGGAAGGCTCCAATCCCGCCAATTCCTTTTTCGTTGGCGTAGACAGCGTAGTTCTTTGCAAAACTATTGGCGTTGCCCTCCTTGTTTTGGAAAGTCTCTGTAACTAGTAGCTTTTCAGGGCCGTAGCCAAAGCGACTTAAAGAATTGACCCAGCGACCAGCGGAGTTATTGTAGCTTTGAGCTGTAAAGTAGTCGAATAGGTGGGCTACTTGAGGATCGATCCAACTAATTGACCCATTGATATTGAGCATTAGCTTCTTATCCATCTTCTTCTCAAGCTCATCAAAGCCTTTTCTTAGCTCCGTAAAGAAGTAGTTCTCTCTCTCTTTATTGCTAGAGGAGCTACACGAGATGAGGGCTAGCAGTCCGTCTCCATCTTGGCCCCAGTCACCACAGTGGTTGCCGTTCTTGAATGGTGATGCAAAGCTAGGCTCGTAGTCGATATCCATACCATCGTAATTGTACTTTTGGATAGAATCACAAAGTGACGCTACATATACGTCAATCGCCTTATAAACATCCACGGAGCCATCCTCCTTTTTCCATTGCAGCCAGCCACCCTCTGGTGCATTGATACCTTGTCCTACGTTTTCAATGATCCACCCAATGGTCATACGGATTCCACGTTCGTGGGCATGCTTTAGTTGCTCTTTTTTGGCTTCACTAAGATCCCATTGCTGACCCCAATTGGAGATAAAGTCCACGCTATCGGGTAAAAGGTCGAGATTAAATACAGGGTCAGGGCTTTGAGGGTTCCAATTCGAAAACCAACCAAACATGAGCTTGTGGTCAGTCTTCTTGTACTCCCTTAGTGCCGCATAGTACTTCTGCTTGTTTTTCTCATTCTCTTCTGCTATTTTCTTAGCATTGGCCTCGTTTTCAGCCTTCTTTTTTGCTTCAGCCTCGGCCTTCTTCTTATCTCTCTGTTCCCAGAGTTCTTTCTGTGCTTGGTCATCTACATCTATTGGCTTAATGTTGGTACACGCGCCTAGAAATGCCACTGCACATACGATGGATATAAGTCTAAATATATTATTCATACAGCTCTTTATGTCTTAAGGGTTTTGAGGCTCTTCACCTTCAGTTGCTGAGTCCTCTTCTTCAATCACCATCTTAGTATTTGGGAAGACAATATTGTCCTGCATATCAGCCGATAGCGAATTAGGTACAATCACGGTTGCCCTACCAGTAAGCTCTTGGATGACTAGTGGATCAAAGGACATTGTCTCCTTAGTAAATGGCACATAGAATATCAGGTTAGGATCCTTAGGATCTTCTGGTAGATAGAGCTTGTCTTGCATCTCTGCAGGGGTCAATACCTTATTCCACATCTTCGCTTCACGGATGTAGTCGTTACCCCATGGGCAAGCACCAATTGACCAGCCAGCTTCCTTCGTACCCTTAGCCCACATATAGTCTTGTGTCTCCCAAGACTTCTGTAGCTCACCATCCACATAGACAGAAGTGATGCCACGGTTAAGACCTGTGCGCTTGAAAGTCCAGGTAATCTGCATCCAAGTCTTATCCTTTAAGGGTTTATTAGTCCACGTATCATCTCCATCTCGGCCTGTCTTCAGTTGGATACCACCTGAGTAGCTAATGCGAGTATACCACTCCATACCCGCTGGCACGCCATAGATATTGGAGATCGTTTGGTTAGGACTTGCTACATGGCAGTCGTTACGAGCCAAACGAGAGAAGTAGAGCTGAATTTGGAAGGTCCATTCTGTCAGATCCTCCGCTATAGGCTCATTCATTTGGATCTTAAGGGATTCATCTGAGCTGATCCAATGGAATGCTGAGGTCTTAAATAAGCGGTTGAAAGTAACGATACTGCTATTTTGATTGGATAGTAATGGCACATCAGTAGCATCGCTTTGGGCGATCTTTACTCCAAAAGCCCACTTGTCACTAAATGAATACTTATTGACATCTAGTTCTCTAACACCAGCTGAAACACTAGTTGAAATACTTCCTGCTGGAATAGTTACGGTGATTTCGCCTTTATGCTCCTTGCCTTCAGAGTCTATGAAAAGGACATCGCCCTTATCTACAGACTTCAGCTTAAGGTTGTTGGCTAGAGAGTAGTCCTCAATCACTTTTGGATCCACTCGGAGTGTTACCTTGACATCCTTATCAATTGGTGCAGCTAGTCTAGGAGTAAAAGTGGAGAAACCTCCCTTGTCTCTCTCAACTAGTACAGCAACGGCTTCCTTGCCATCTACTTGACTCATATAGATGCCATTATTCATCACTGAGCCATCTTTCGAATAAACCCCCATTCCTTCACCATCGGCAAGATTGCACGAAGCAAATCCTAGCAAGATAGCTATAAAGGATAGAGTAGATAATATATGTTTCATATCAATAATATAATCTAATTAGTTTTTGGGCTTAGCATCCCACCAAACATTAATATTCGCCATATTATTACCTCCTAGGTACTTATTGATGGCCTCCTGTACGTTATCTTTATTCTGTGTCAGCTCACTTTGTGGGTATGGCCAGCGACGTACGCCATCCTTGTACCCATCAGAAGTCACTACACCAAAGTTGGAAATATTGCTCAATGGTCTTAGTAGGCGTGGGTAGCCAGTACGTCTCCACTCCGACCATGCCTCTTGCCCATTAGGGTAGATCGCTAGATACTTTTGAGTAATGATGCGCTCAAGTTTTACCTCTTCGTCGGCACTATTATCCCATTTTGGAGTGATCGTAGAGGGGGCAGACTGGCTGTAGTTGGCATTAATCTTGTCTTGGAAAGCAGCAGGTTGCTTGGTGCTCTCCATATAGGCTGTTGCCTCTTCACTACTTAGCCCCCACTGAGCAAAAGAGAGCTGAATACCCTGCTTGTAGTACTGCTCAGCATTTCCTGGAATATATCCAACCAGTGCAGCTTCGGCCTTTAGGAATGCCACCTCAGCAGCGGTCATCCATACCGAAGGGTCAAACTCTTCAACTCGAGGCTTTGCTGCCTTATCGTATTGCCTTGCTGTTGAGGGAATTGCTGGTGGTACTGCTATAGAGAGATCCCCAGTGAAGTACTTCTCAGCTCTAGGATCCTCGTAGCCACGTAAGTAGCACTGCATTGTAGCACCTAGACGAGTGTCGTCGTAGGAATTAGCAATCACATAGAGAGAGTTCTTGGCCCTTACTCCACTCTTTTCATCGATCTGTGCTTGGTCGGCCACTTGGTCTATTAGCCCTGCTGGGTGTGTAGCTGCTTTTTGAGCGTAGGTCTTTGCTAGCTCTGGAGCTGCATAGCGTACACGCATCGCAAGTCGAAGCATGAGAGAGTTGCCTAGCTTTGCCCACTGAGAGGCATTTCCTTCATATACATAGTCCTTAACAACTAGTGTACGACCAGATGCGGCATAGAGTACGTCTACCGCCTCAGACAATTCAGTGAAGAATGACTTGTAGACATCTTCTTGAGAGTCATAAGGGACATTGAATGAGCCATTACCCACCTTTGAATAGGGGATGGCACCAAACATGTCAGTAGCCTTTTGGATGGTAAAGATTTTACAAATCTGAGCTATTGAGAAGACTTCTTCATTTTTAACCTCTCCATCCATGGCGATTTTCTTGGTTTGTAGCCAAGGGTTCATAGCTCCCATAGTGCCACTAAAGCCACCATTATTCCACCCAACATCAAAGTAAAACTGGGTGAGGTTACGGGAGGGCCACTTTGCATCGCGTGGTGCGTGATAGCCTATCCAAGACTCAGCGGTTAAGTTGTTAAGAACCTGATAGTTATTGACTGCATCAGTGCCTTCAGTCGCCGTCCAAACCACGTGGTACTGAAGGTCTGGCAAGTAAGCACTACCTAGGATATTATCCTTATTCAAATCCTCCAGATTAGGATTTAATGGGTTACGGTTGATGTCTCCAAAGTCTCTTGTGCAAGAGCTGAGCGAGAGTAGCCCACCAGCTATCAGAGGAAGTATATATTTTATTTTATTATTCATATGAATTACTTATCTATCAATTAAAGATTAGAAGCCAACTTTTACGCTAAAACCAAGGCTACGCATGCTTGGTGGCATAAAGTTGTCACCACCTCCGGAGTAAGTCCCTGTACCACCCGACATGTCGGAGTCGTAAGGAGCTGCACGATAAATAGTGAGTAGGTTGCGTCCGATAAGAGACACGCTTGCATTCTGCACGTAATTGCCTAGCCATGCTTTAGGCAGAGAATAGCCAAGAGATAGCTCCTGAAGCTTTACCTGAGTAGCATCATAGAGGTAGTACGCTCCAAGACGATTCAATCCAATGGTACGATAGTAACGCTCGGCATCATACTTCACTCCATCAATCATCACACCACCAGCATCTCTAGCATCTGCAGTAACTTTGGATACGCCATAGCCGTCCATCATAGCTTGGGTAGTAGACGAAACAAGTCCACCTACTCGGGCATTGATAAGGAAGCTAAGTGAAATTCCTTTGTACGCAAAGGTATTATTCCATCCCATCATAAAGTCAGGAGAGGATTTGCCTACCTTAATAATCTGAGAGCGGTCTACTTTATAGCCATCACCCTCTTCGATAAGCTTACCATCCTTGTCTTTTAGGAGAATGCCTGTAACAAAGATGTCGTCCATTGAGTCTCCAACGCGCATATACTTAGGTGACTTTAGGACATCAATGTCAAAGGTGGTGCCATCAATAGGATTCTTGAATCCCTTGGCAAGTGCCATCACACGGTTTATGTTGCGGGTATAGGTTATATTACTAAACCAGTTAAAGTCACCCCAGCTTTTATTAACGCCAAGGGCTAGCTCAATACCACGGTTGCGAATATCACCAGCTTGTACGTAGAACCCAGAGTAACCTGTTGACTTGGCCAGCTCTTGTAGGAAGGTCTGGTTGTAAGTGTTGGACTGGTAGATGGTAGCATCTAGGGTCAAGGCTCCATTAAAGAACTTAGAGTTGATACCAAACTCATAAGAGCAAGTGCGCTCAGGGCGGAACTCAGGGAATGGATAGATAGTGTTTGGATCAATCTTACCTGGCTTCATTGAATAGGTTATTGATCCTGGGGTCACACCTGTCATAGAGATAGGAGAACCAACTTCTGTAAATGAGCCACGTACCTTGAGGTAGCTCCACCACTTAGGCATATTCAGGAGCTCTGATACCACTGCCGAAAGACCTACCGATGGGTAGAAGATGGCAGGAGTCTTGCCATTGCTTACTAATTGTGATGCCCAGTCCGAACGGCCTGTAACAGATAGGTAAAGTTGGTTTCTCCAACCCAATTCTCCCGATGCAAAGGCAGCAATGTTACGGGTGCGATAATAATTCATTCCACCTGGTCCTACGGTAGGATCTATGTTGTTGGCAGAAAAGAAGTTGGGAATCATTAGCAATCTACCACCAATGCCCATTCCTGTGGTATAGTGATCATCGTATGAAGCACCAATGTTGGCGGTTAATGACCAATCGTCACCCCAGTTTTTATTGATATTGACCATCACATCGGCGTAAGTTTGCTTATACCTTTGCTCGGACTTGCCGAAGCTACCCATAGGGTGGTCAGCTTTGTCTCCTACAAATAGAGAGAGTGTAGAAGCGTAGAATTTAGTGTTTTGAGTAGTATAAGTATTATCAATACGAACACGACCAGCTATATTGAGCCAATCAAAAATGTCGTATTGTGCACGAGCATTGAACATATAGCGATGCTTTTGACTATAGAATAGCTCTCTATTGGCAATCCAATAAGGGTTCTCAAAGTCTTCGCCTGCGGTGCCATAAGGCCAGTATTGAGTGTAAATACGGCGGTTGCTATCATAGCGCTCCCAAACTTGGATATTTGAGAAGTCATCTCCTCTAGGGAATAGATAGAGAGGGCGAAGTGGGTTAAAATAGCGTCCGCCCGACATCATGTTTTGGTCTCCTTGTAGTACGTAGCTTGCACTTAGATCTAGATGAAGCCTGTCGTTAAGGAAGTCCGATGTATTGCGACCAGTAAAGTTGTAGCGGTAATACTCGTTATTTGGCATAATACCCTTGGAGTGAGTTGTGGCTACCGAAACAAAGGTACGGCTCTTCTCTGTACCACCAGAGAGATTCACGGAGTTAATCGTGTTGTATCCCTTTTGGAAGAATATTCTTGGATCAAAGGTGGAAGGTATGTCTAGCTTCTTACCCCAACTCATATAGGTATTAGGAGTGGTGCCGTAGGTGTTTTGAAACTCTGGAAGAATGCCAGCGGATAAAAACTCTGTGTTCGTAGAGACATTAACCCTTAGTGCACCTGCTTTACCTTGCTTGGTATTGATCAGGATAACACCGTTGGCAGCTGCTGCTCCATAGAGTGCTGCCGCTGATGGACCAGTCAATACTGAGATAGACTCAATGTCTTCGGAGTTGAAGTCTGAGATACCCTCACCTGATCCTGGGCGACCGTATTCGCTTCCATCACCAGCGAGGTTTTGGTTGCCAATAGGCATACCGTCAATTACATAAAGCACATTGTTACTACCCGCAATGGACTTGGAACCACGCATTGTTACTTTGGTTGCGCCACCAATACCGGCTGAGGACTTGGTGATATTGACGCCGGCTACTTTCCCGCTGAGGGAGTTGATGAAGTTGGCGTCTTTGACGGTGGTGAGCTGCTCATTATCGAGCTTTTGGACGTTGTAGGAGAGGGCTTTCTCGGAGCGCTTGATACCGAGTGCCGTTACGACTACTTCGTCGAGGAGCTCTGTATCCTCTTCGATCACGATTTGGATGGAGCTCTGTCCATTGATGGGCACCTCTATGGTCTTATATCCAATGTAGGAGACCCTGATGTGTCCGTTAGCGGGGACAGCCGTGAGTGTAAATTGGCCATCTAGGTTGGTGAGCATACCATTGGAGGCATCCTCTACCAGCATTACAGTTGCCCCTATGACGGGCTCATTGTGTGTCGCATCTGTGACCACTCCCTTCACGGTAATGGTCTGCGCAAGAGCCATAGGTGCCAGAAGACTCAGAAAGAGTGTACAGAGTAGACTTCTGAGCCATTTTGCTTGACTTAAATTCATACCTTGCTTTTTCAAAAAATGGAACTATTGTATTTGTTTATAATCCTTCACTATTCCTATACCGTATTGCTCAATGTAGCTCTAGAGTGTGGTTTTCTCATTATGCGGTATTGAGCGTCGCTTTTCCCCTTGCTTCTACTGTAACTATCCGTGGGGAATCTTTCTTCTAAGTGATAATCAAATGCCTACAAACATACCAATCTATTTTGAATTGGCAAAATATTTTATAACGATGAAATGCTAATGATTATATTTGCTTAATGGAGGTGCCAATTCAGTGTGTTTTGGGGAATGGTTCCGATTATTAGGGGTGCCTCATCGGACTAGTCGGAAGGCTCAGGTAAGTCGGATGGGGAAGGTCGATATTTGTGAAATAATGTGAAATATTAGCTGGGTTAAGAGGGAAAATAGGACGGTTTGTAATGCGTTGGTATTCAGGGCTCTATCTGAGGGCTAAATGAGATGCAACTCGCCGTTTGCTTAGTTGCATCTCGGCATTTGCTTAGTTGCAACTCGTCGATCGCTTAGTTGCAACTCGGTGATGGCTTAGTTGCAATGGATTTCTTGATTTTCTATAACTCGTTGGTTTGTAGTGGGGTTATGGTATTATAGTCACCGAGCTCTATGAAACTGCTAGTTGGATCTTATTTTTAACCTATTTTGAGTGTTTTGCGTAAAGGATGGGGACTGTCGTAAGGATTTGTCGGACCCCTCGGCGGGGGACGCCTCATCGGACAGGTCAGACAAGTCAGACAAGTCAGACAAGTCAGACAAGTCGGACGTGGTGATGATACAGATTTATACCACGCAATAGTCTCTAATAATTGTGTACCTTTGTCGTTTAGGATTATAGATTAGCAAGTGATGGATATAAAGCATTGGGAGGGATTGAGCGATAGTGAGGTGGCAGAGAGTAGGGCAAAGCATGGTGCCAATCTGCTGACTCCGGTAGCTCGGGTATCGGTATGGAGGAAGTTCCTAGAGAAGTTTCAAGACCCTACCATCATTATTTTATTGGTGGCTGCACTGCTCTCAATTGGGGTGTCGGTGTACGAGGTCTACTATCACGGGCGTGGTAGTGAGGCTTTTTTGGAGCCGATGGGCATTTTATTTGCGGTATTGCTGGCGACTGGCTTGGCCTTTTACTTTGAGCAAAAGGCCGATAAGGAGTTTACAATCCTTAATAAGGTCAATGACGATGAGCCGGTGCGGGTGATACGCAATGGGCATACTATGGAGGTGCCCAAACAGAGTGTGGTAGTGGGGGATATTGTGGTGGTGGAGAGTGGCGATGAGGTGCCAGCCGATGGGGAGCTACTGGAGTCGGTGAGCCTGTCGGTGGATGAATCGATGCTGACGGGGGAACCAATTGCCTCTAAGTCGGCCGATCCTACGGCCTCGGATAGTGAGGCGACTTTCCCAACGAATCATCTATTGCGTGGTACGCGTGTGGTGGAGGGACATGGCGTCTGTAGGGCCTTTGCAGTCGGTGATGCTACCGAAAATGGCAAAGTATTTCACGCTGCCCAGATTGATGACTCTGTGCGGACTCCGCTCAATGAGCAGCTGGATCGGCTTGGGAGTATGATTAGTAAGCTGGGCTATGGCATTGCTCTCTTGGTGTTGGTGGGGCGGATGTCGGTCTACCTTTGGGGTAGTGGTATGGAGCCTTTTGAGTGGTCGGAATTTATCACCTACCTTTTGCAGACCATTATGATTGCGGTGACGGTGGTGGTGGTTTCGGTACCTGAGGGATTGCCGATGGCGGTGACGCTGAGCCTAGCATATAGTATGCAGAAGATGCTGCAGACCAATAACCTGGTGCGTAAGATGCACGCCTGTGAGACGATGGGGGCGACGACTGTGATCTGTACCGATAAGACTGGGACACTTACAGAGAACCTGATGACGGTGGCGGAAGCACAGTTTTATGGTGCGGAAGGAGCTGGGAGTCGATTGGTACAGGAGGGGTTGGTACTCAATAGTACGGCTACGCTGGACAAGGCTTCGGATGGTAGCACTAGGGTATTTGGCAATCCTACGGAGGGGGCTTTGCTCTTGTGGCTGGATCGCGAAGGGGTGGCTATCGACGAGGTGGTCTCGGAGGCTAAAGTGGTGGCACAAATCCCCTTTTCTACGGAGCGGAAGTATATGGCTACGATTGTGCAGTCGCCTGAGGGTTCTTTTATCCTCTATGTGAAAGGGGCACCGGAGATGGTTTTGGGACTCTCTAGCCAGGTGGAGGGGGCTATTGACCGCCAATCAATTGAGTCGGAGTTGGTGAAGTACCAGTCGCAAGCGATGCGTACACTGGGTTTTGCTTATCAGAAGCTAGAGTGTATTGAGGAGGGGATAGCTGATGGAAAGTTGGTGGCTAAGGAGCTCACATTCCTAGGAATTGTGGCTATTTCGGACCCCGTGCGGGTAGATGTGCCACCGGCCATTAGGGAGTGTCTGACTGCAGGAATTGATGTGAAGATTGTGACGGGGGACACCGTGGCAACCGCTCGGGAGGTGGCACGACAGATAGGTCTTTGGCAAGATGAAGATGGGGAGCAGCAGGTTGTGACGGGTCCAGAGGTGGCTGAGATGAGTGATGAGGAGCTGGAGGAGCGTATCGGGAAGATTAAGGTGATCTCTCGGGCGAGACCTCTGGATAAGCAGCGATTGGTGGAGGCTCTGCAGCGGCGGAATCAGGTGGTGGCGGTGACGGGTGATGGCACGAATGATGCCCCAGCACTTAAGTCGGCACACGTGGGACTCTCTATGGGTGATGGGACTTCTATCGCTAAGGAGGCGAGTGATATTACCATTGTGGATAATTCCTTTGCTAGTATCGGCAGGGCGGTGATGTGGGGACGTTCGCTCTATCAGAATATTCAGCGCTTTATCATCTTCCAAATGACGGTCAATGTGGCGGCCTGTTTGATTGTGTTGGCTGGAGCTTTTCTAGGTACCGAGACGCCCTTGACGGTGACGCAGATGCTGTGGGTCAATCTGATTATGGATACCTTTGCGGCGATGGCTCTTGCGTCGTTGCCACCCTCTGCTCGGGTGATGCATGAGAAGCCGAGGGATCGCAGCTCTTTTATTATTGATAAGGCGATGGGGCGTGGAATATTAATGGTCGGAGGACTCTTCTTTGTGATACTACTAGTGCTCTATTACCTCTTTCATACGTATAATATTAGGAGTATGACGGACCTTTTCTCACTTTCGATGGTGGATGGTTTGCCGACTATTACGAGGTATGAGCAGAGTCTTTTCTTTACGCTATTTGTGTGGCTACAGTTTTGGAATATGTTCAATGCACGTGCCTTTAAGAGTGGTCGCTCGGCATTTCACTTTAAGGGGGCAAGGGGCTTTGTGTTGATCGCTCTTGTGATATTGGTAGGGCAGCTGTTTATAGTCAACTTTGGGGGCGAGATGTTTAGTGTCACTCCTCTCACGTGGAAGGATTGGTTGCTCACCTTTGTGCTCACCTCGCCAGTGCTGCTCATAGGGGAATTAGTTAGGGGCATTAGAAAATAAGGATGATGAAAGTAGGTATTCTTACTCAGCCGTTGGGCTTGAATTATGGAGGTATTGTACAGAATTATGCTCTTCAAGAGGTGCTACGGCAGGAGGGGCATAGGCCGGTGACGCTACGACGAATTGATTGGGTGGATGATCGTAGTACTTTGCGAAAGTATCTTTCTTACTTTTACCTACGCTATGTTCTTCGTGATCCTCAGTCACCTAGTAAGCCTGTCACAAAACGTAGAGAGGCGACAATGACTCGCTATACAGATGCCTTTGTTGAGAACTATATTGAGACTACTCCACTTATTCTTTCTCAGCTGGCATTGAGGGAGGAGGTAGTGTCAAGAGAACTGGGTGCCATTATTGTGGGGAGTGACCAGACGTGGCGCCCAAAGTATTCCCCTTATTTGCCTGATTACTTCTTGGAGTTTTTGCCGAGAGAATCGTCTATCAAGAGGGTGGCCTATGCGTCGTCTTTTGGGACGGATGAGTGGGAGTTTAATGAGAAGGAGACCCAAATGGCACGAGAGCTACTTCGATACTTTGATGCAGTCTCGGTGCGTGAGGAGTGTGGGGTTCATTTCTGCCAAGAGCATCTAGAGCATGAGGCAACGCTGGTGCTAGACCCTACTCTGTTGCTTTCTCGGGAGGAGTATGTGGAGAGGTTGAAACTAAGGGAGGAAACTCACGGAAAGGTCTTTGCTTATCTCCTTGATGCCACTCCTGAGAAGCGGAGGTTTGCCGAGGAAGTGGCTCGCGAGGTAGGCACTACTGCTTTTGAGATGATGCCTAAGATGACGGTCTATGACAGGTGGAAGGAGGTGTCGGACTACCAACTGAAGCCGGTGGAGACTTGGTTGGAGAATATCCTCAATGCGGAGTTCGTCGTGACTGACTCTTTTCATGGAGCGGTCTTCTCGACCATCTTTGGTAAGCCGTTTGTGGTGGTGGAGAATAAGGAGCGTGGCCTTGCTCGCTTTGCCACACTCAAGCAGTTTGTCTCTGCCGATGCCTTTGTGGAGGAAGAAGAGCTCGCTAGTTATCAGCTGGCTACTCCGTCTGTAGATCAGCAAAGGCTAGATGACTTTAGGGAGCACTCGTTGAAGTTTTTACGAGACTCTTTAGCTTAATCGGCTAAAAGCTTTTGATAGATCTGGGCATCTTCCTCTAGAAAGCAGCAGAGGGTTACTGTGCCAGAGTAGTGGTTGGTGGCGAGGTATTCTTTAATCACTTCGAGGGCAATCTTAGCGGCCCGCTCCCGAGGAAATCTGTAAACGCCTGTGCTGATGCATGGGAAGGCGATGGTTTTGAGTTGGTACTCCTCTGCTAGCTCTAGTGCGGTACGATAGCAGGAGGCGAGGAGTTGATCTTCATTCTGCGTTCCGCCTCTCCAGATGGGACCGACTGTATGGATCACCTTTTTGCAAGGAAGAAGGTAGGCATCGGTGATCTTGCTGGCACCAGTAGGACAACCGCCAAGCGTGCGGCACTCCTCCAGTAACCCTTTGCCTGCCGCTCTGTGGATAGCCCCATCTACCCCTCCACCACCGAGCAGAGTTTCATTGGCGGCATTGACGATGGCATCTACCTGAAGCGTGGTGAGGTCGCCCACGACTACTTTTATTCTCTCGTTCATATCTCTAAATACTGTTGCACGAATGCGATCTGCTGCGTTGCTTTCGGAATTCAGGCTTGGTCACGTACGCTAGTACGCTCCCTTCGCCTTCATCCTCAGCGCCTTGCATCTCATCCTTCGTGCAACATTCTTATAAAATAAATGGGCTAGTGAAGTCGGATAACTTCGCTAGCCCATATTGTTTACATCATAAAATACTATAGATGATAGCCATATACAAAGTCAGCGGCATCCTGCATCTGCTTGTACATTACTACATCATCTTGAACCATTGGCACCACCTTACGGAACTCCTTGTACAGCTCCTGCAGTGGCTTGGAGGTTTTCTCCTCGCCCTTACGAAGTGCCAAGGCTTGTGCTCCGTTCATCAGCTCTACGCCGAGGATGGCATAAAGATTATCGAGTAGAGGCAGTAGCTTGATGGCTGCATTGGCACCCATAGATACGTGGTCCTCCTGCCCGTTGCTGCTTACGATGCTATCGGAAGAGGCATTGAAGCAGTACATCTTATTCTGGCTAACCATCGCTGCTGCAGCATACTGTGGAATCATAAAGCCGGAGTTGAGACCTGGCTTAGCCACAAGGAATTCTGGCAACTGACGTAGCCCGAGGATTAGCTGAGCGGTACGACGCTCTGAGATATTGCCCACTTCAGCAATAGAGAGAGCCAAGTAGTCGAATACCAGTGCGATAGGCTGTCCGTGGAAGTTGCCGCCAGAGACGATAAGGTCGTCGTCGGGGAAGATCGTAGGATTGTCGGTCACTGAATTGATCTCGGTCTCTATCACCTTACAAGCATACTGCCAAGCATCATAGCTAGCACCGTGTACCTGTGGAATACAACGGAAAGAGTAAGGGTCTTGTACCTGTGGCTTGCTTACCTTCTGTAGCTTGCTACCCTTGAGGAGGTCTCTGATGGTCTTGGCTACTACCGCCTGACCAGCATGTGGGCGAACCTTTTGGATCTGTGGGGTAAAGGGCGCCTCTAGTCCGTCAAATGCCTCAAGGGAAAGGGCTGCTACCTTTAGTGCCATCCGCTCAGCACGACGAGCTAATATCAGAGCGTACACTCCGTGAGAGCTCATAAACTGAGTGCCGTTGAGCAGAGCCAAGCCCTCTTTACTCTGTAGGGTAATGGTCTCTAGCTTAGCTTTCTTAAAGGCCTCCTTAGAGGTCATCTTCTTACCTTTGTAGTACACCTCTCCCTCGCCAATCAGTGGAAGGAATAGCTTGGCCAAAGGTGCTAGGTCACCAGAAGCTCCTAGCGAGCCCTTGTCGTAGACAATAGGATAGATCTCTTCATTGAGCATATCCACAAGTCTCTGTACTGTGGCTACCTGTACACCACTATGCCCGAGTGAAAGGGCGTGTGCCTTGAGGAGTAGCATCAGCTTGACTACAGGCTCAGGTACTTCGTCGCCATAGCTACAAGAGTGGCTCTTTACAAGGTTCTCTTGCAGTGTGGTCAGCTCCTCTTGAGAGACGCTGATATTGCAGAGCGATCCAAACCCAGTGGTGATGCCATAGAGAGGCTTCTCCGACTTCGCTACCTTATTATCTAGGTAGTCACGGCACTTCTGTATGCGTGCAATCGCTTCGGGTGCTAGGGTGTAGGTGACCTTTTTGCTAAAGATGATCTTCTCTAGCTCGTCAATGGTGAGCTTGCCACTACCTACAACGTAGGAGATGGGCTCATCAAGTGTATATGGTTGATGTGTGACAACTCTCATGATGCTTACTTAATGGCTTGATAAGTATGTTGGAGGATACGATGCTCAATATCCGTGATATCTTTCTCTAGACGCTCACAATCATCGGCAAGCTCCTTTACAAAGGCTTGGTCCTTAAGACTCCCTAGATTGATACGTACGTTCAGTAGTGCTCCTAGCACGCCAAGACGGCAGTTCATCATAGCAATACAGCCATCGGTGATGGCGTTTTGATTGCCCTTCATCACCACCTTCTCGATGAGAGGAATCAGCTCATAAGTAGTCTTGGCTACCTCCATAGGCACCAATGCAGCTACCTTAGTAGCCTCTTGAATCTTGGCACTTCGTGCTGCCTTCTCCTCGTCCGTCTCCTTAGGCATCTTGAAAGCTTGAGAGACTAGGTCATAGGCGTCGCTATCCCTATCAATCGCCTCGATAAGTTCCTTATGCACCTCTCTAGCTTTTTCCACAACTGCCTTCATCTCCTCCTCTACCTCGACGTATTTCTTGCGACCGATGGTAAGGTTCGCCACCATTTCGGTGAGCGAAGCGGCGATAGTACCAGCGAGTGCCGATACGCTACCACCACCTGGTACTGGATCACTTCCAGCTGTAACGTTGCAAAACTCTGCAAGTGTATGATTTTGTAATAGTTTCTTCTCCATATCGTGATTAGTTTTAGTATTTGTATAGCTTTCCACTCTTAATCGTGGTGTCTACTAGGTTCATTCCAAAGTGATAGCTTAGGAACTTGTATGATGGGTACTTGAGGATTACCGCATCGCCAGCTTTGCCTACCTCTAGGCTACCCACCTTGTCGTGCTGATTGATTGCCTTAGCTGCGTTAATGGTGAGCGCAGCGATCGTCTCCTCCACCGTCATTTTCATGTAGATCGTTGAAAGAGCAATCAGTAGAGGAATAGAAGCTGAGAAGCAACTGCCAGGATTGAGGTCCGAAGCAACCGCCACGCAGCACCCCTCATCGATCATCTTGCGAGCTGGTGCATAGTCGTCCATCAGAGAGAAAGCGGTGAGAGGCAAGCAGGTGGCTACCGTTTCGCTCGCCGCCAGTGCCTTGATGCCTTCGTCTGAAATCTTGAGTAGGTGGTCGGCAGAAAGGCAACCCAGCTCAGCAGCGAGCTCAGCTCCACCAATCGGCACAATCTCATCAGCGTGCATCTTCACCTTGAAGCCCAATTCCTTGGCGGCATTGAGCAGACGGCGTGTATCCTCGTGCTCAAAGACATTTTTCTCCGTAAAGATATCAACACACTCAGCAAGGTTCTTCTCCTTCACTAGAGGCAGCATCTCACGGATGATAAAGTCAATGTAGTCGTGCGGACGTCCCTTGTACTCTATTGGTGTATCGTGAGCCCCCATATAGGTGGGGTAGAGCGAGATGGGATGGGTCTCATCAAGGTGGCGAATCACCTCTAGCTGACGGATCTCCGTATCTCGGTCCATGCCATAGCCACTCTTCGCCTCGGCTGTGGTCACGCCCATACGTAGCATAGCGTCGAGGTGCTTCTTGGCATGTTCCGAAAGCTCCTCAAAGCTAGCCGCACGAGTTGCCTTGGTCGTTGAGGCGATGCCACCGCCTCGCTCCATGATGCTCATGTAGCTCTCGCCAGCTAGTCGCCATTGGAATTCATCTTCCCGATAGCCGCCAAAGATTAGGTGCGTGTGGGAGTCAATAAACCCAGGGAGCACACATTGCCCTTGGGCATCCACAAACTCCATCCCTTGCTCCTTAGGGCAAGGGGCGTCGCTTTGCTTGCCAGCGTAGGTGACAATTCCATCCTCAATCACCAGCACTGCTGGCCCCTCGATCATGGCAAGGTCACCCATAGCGGAAGCCCCTTTGCGGGGGCCTCCAGCCATGGTAACCAATTGTCCTATATTATATAGGTAGAGACTACCTTTCTCCTTATTATGCATTGGCTTTCTTGAGCTTGTACTCGAGGATCTGCTCTACTGAGAATCCCTCTAGCTGTAGATACTTAGTCATCTCCTCTGCTAGCTGCTCAAGAGTGTACTCACCCTCGGCGATCTCCTCCTTCTTCAGGTAGTAAGCCAGTGACTGCTCTAGAGCCTCCTTAGGAACGAGTCCGATGATCTCTGCCCCTACAATCTTAGCACCATACCTCTGAGCCTCCATGCGTACCATCTCGTGAGTACGATAGATAGCCGTCTTGGTGTAGTCAGTGAGGTTCATAGATACTTGAGACTGATGGCGCTCAGTGAGGTCTACTCCCATACCCTTCACGAAGCGAAGACCACCGCCGATAAAGCGAACACGCTTAGCGATGGCAGTAGCCACCTCTACATCTGGGTGGTCGAGATTGACATTGTAGGCTACAAGAGGCATACGCGCACCCACTGCTACAGTACCAGCAGTTGCGTGGCGCTCAGCCTTGCCATAGTCGGGCTTCCACTCAGGTAGCTTGATCTTCTCGGCCATTCCCTCAAACTCACCCTTGCGGATCTTAGCAAGGTTCTTGCGGTCTGGCGAAGTGGCAGAGTCCTCATAAAGGAATACGGGTACACCGATCTCCTCACCGATGATACGACCCACCTCATTCGAAAGCTCAATAGCCTCCTCCTTAGTGACATCCTTGATAGGAATAAATGGGATCACATCTACCGCTCCCATACGTGGGTGCTGGCCTTGATGCTTGGTCAAATCTATCTTAGAAACTGCTACACGTACCGCCTCGAGTACCGCCTCCTTAAGAGGTTGTGGTTCACCCACTAGGGTAACTACCATACGGTTGTGGTCCTCGTCATTGCTGTAGTCTAGTAGTACTACATTCTCCTTGTTGCGAAGTGGAGCCAAGATGGCTTCCATTACCTCTTTGTTGCGTCCCTCGCTAAAGTTAGGAACGCACTCCATGATCTTTTTCATTGCATTTATTTGATTAAGTTGTTAATAATTTCGTCGTCTACCAAGAATGGCTCCGTGATGTGATATCCATCGGCGTGTGTCTCATTGAAGCTCTTCACGGTGCTCATTGCATTTTCATTGCGTGCCCATGACCTACGAGCTACACCGCCCATTACGTCCCAAAGCATAGCGGAGCGAATGATCTCATCGGCCCGCTTAGAGCCGTCGCAGACCATACCGAATCCACCATTGATGGACTTGCCGATGCCCACACCACCACCATTGTGCAGTGCTACTAGGCTAAATCCTCTCGCACAGTTACCAGCGAAGCAGTGTACCGCCATATCGGCCATCACGTTGCTACCGTCGCGGATATTAGAAGTCTCACGGAAAGGAGAGTCGGTACCGCTCACATCGTGGTGGTCACGACCGAGCATGATAGGACCTACCTCGCCATTGCGTACCATCTCATTGAACTTCAGGGCAATATTCATACGGCCAAGGGCATCTTGGTAAAGGATACGAGCTTGTGTCCCTACCACCAATTGATTCTTCTCGGCATCGCGGATCCAAATCCAGTTGTCCCTATCCTGCGCACGACGGTCAGGATCGATGCAATCCATTGCCGCCTTATCGGTCTTTAGTAGATCCTCATGCTTTCCGCTGAGGCAAACCCATCTGAATGGACCATAGCCATAGTCGAATAGCTCAGGACCCATAATATCCTCTACATAGCTAGGCCAGATAAAGCCATCCTTATCGTCATAGCCATTGCGAGAAATCTCCTTCACACCAGCATCGAAGCAAGCCTTCATAAAGGCATTACCATAGTCAAAGAAATAAGTGCCCTTAGCCACCAGCTTCTTGATGATCTCAAAGTGGCGACGAAGCCCCTTATCGACCTCCTTCTTAAAGCCCTCACGATCCTTAAAGAGCATCTCGGTACGCTGCTCGTAAGTAAGACTTACAGGGCAATAACCACCCTCGTAAGCTGCGTGGCAACTGGTCTGGTCGGAGAGTAAGTCAATATGAATATCATGCGCATAAGCATACTCCAGAAGGTCTACCACGTTGCCCAGGTAGGCGATAGAGGTAGGTTTTTTGCTCTCAATACCCTTGCGTGCCATCTCAAAGGCCTCCTCCAGAGAGTGAGCAATGTGATTAACCCATCCCTGCTCGTAGCGGATATGGATACGGCTCTCATCCACCTCGGCCACAATCGATGTAGCACCAGCGATATCGGCTGCCTTAGGCTGAGCTCCACTCATACCCCCTAGTCCGGAGGAAACAAATAGCTTGCCAGCGAGGTTGTCGTCCTGTCCCAAGCCTAGCTTCAAGCGCCCTGCATTCAGAATCGTATTGTAGGTGCCGTGTACGATGCCTTGTGGCCCAATGTACATCCAGCCTCCTGCGGTCATCTGACCATAGTTGGCAACACCCATCTGAGCAGCTACCTCCCAATCCTCAATATTATCGTACTCACCAATCATCATAGAGTTGGTGATGATGACACGTGGGGCACTTGGATTACTCTTGAATAGACCTAGTGGGTGACCACTTGCCACCACCAGCGTCTGCTCCTCAGTAAGCTCCTCGAGATACTTCTTGGTGAGACGATATTGTAGCCAGTTTTGGAAGACCTGACCAGTCTCGCCATAGGTCACTAGCTCATAGGGGTAGAGGGCGATATCAAAGCAAAGGTTATTGTCGATCATCACTTGGAAAGCCTTCCCCTCAAGGCACTTGCCCTTGTACTCGTCAATAGACTTCGCCTTCATATTGCCCTCAGGGCGATAGCGGTAAGCGTAGATCTTGCCGCGTGTCTTTAGCTCCTCTAGGAATTCAGGTGCTAGCTCCTTATGTAGCTCCTTAGGCACATATCTCAGTGCGTTACGCAGTGCCACCTTGGTCTGCTCTTTAGTTAGTCTGTACCCACGGTCGGGTGCTCTTCTTACTCCCTTGATAAATTCGGGATAAACTGGTAGAGTGCTGTCCAGCACAAATTTCTTAGATGTTTCCACCATAGTAGGTTATTGTAAGTTTGATAATAAATTTGTCTCTAATTCAGTGACACAAATATACTGAATATATTTGAGGTGGAGGGGCAATATGTTTGAAATTGTGGCGAGAATAAAGGAGGATGGATTTTTGCCCCCTATTTTGCCTCTTCTAAACCTATGGGTTAGTAGAGCAAAAGTTTAGTTGCAACTAACCGTTTGCTTTGTTGCAACTAAGCAATTGCCGAGTTGCAACTAACCGATCGCTTAGTTGCAACTAAGATTTTGCTTTTGTAGGATGCTGGTTATCAGCTCGTTATAAAAGCGTTTTTTGCACTCTCTCCTAACCCATTTTTTTTGGTCTAAGAATTGGTCACTCTAGATTAGTTTGTTCAACTTTCCACAAGGGGGAGGATTGGATTAATGACTGCGGAGTAAACGTCTCAAATTGCTATACCAATCGGCTAGCACTTTGCATCAACTTGTTTTTTTTGATGGAGTTTGGGGAATAATGTGTATCTTGTGGAGGTAACAGAATATCTAATCACTAATACAATATATATAGTATGAAAAAATATGACTTGGCTGTGCTAGGGGGTGGCCCAGGGGGCTACAATGCAGCAGCTATCGCAGCAAAAGCTGGACTTAAGACGGTACTCTTTGAGAAAAACAAGGTGGGGGGCGTTTGCCTCAACGAAGGGTGTATCCCTACCAAAGCTCTGCTCTATAGTGCCAATATGCTGGATAGCATCAAGGAAGCAAAGAAGTATGGCATCAATATAGAGGGGGAGATCACTGCCGATTACAAGAAGGTGGTATCGAGGAAGTCTAAGATTGTCCGTAAGCTGGTGGCTGGTGTGGCTCAGAAGCTCAAGAGTGCTGGCGTGGAGACGGTAGAGGCGACTGCTACTCTCGTTGGTGAGAATGGCGATGGGGTGCTGATCCGTGCCAATGACGAAAGCTATGTGGCAGACAAGGTGATCTTGGCTACTGGCTCTGAGGCGTTTGTGCCTCCTATCTCTGGTCTGAGTGAGGTGGAGTATTGGACCAGTCGTGAAGCACTTGATACCAAGGAGCTACCTGAGAGCATCTTGATTGTGGGTGGAGGTGTGATTGGGATGGAATTTGTCAGCGTATTCAATAGCTTTGGAGTACCAGTCACAGTGGTGGAGATGATGCCAAAGATACTAGGCCCTATGGATGGCGAGATATCTAGCCATCTTCAGGCTGAGTACGAGAAGCGTGGCGTGAAGTTTTATCTCAATACCAAGGTGGTGGCAGCTTCTGCTAAGGGGTTGACCGTAGAGCTACCTGATGGTACACAGCAAGAGCTAGAGGGCGAGCGTATCTTGGTGAGTGCCGGTCGTAGAGCGGTGCTGAAGGACCTAGGACTAGATGCCCTCAATGTAAAGGTGGAGCGCAATATCATTGTGGATGAGTATCTCCGTACCTCCAACCCTCGCATCTATGCGATTGGTGATGTGAATGGGCACTCTATGCTGGCACACACCGCTATCCGTGAAGGGGAAGTGGCTGTGAAGCATATTCTTAGTGGCGAGGGCGACCCAATGCGGTATGATGTGATCCCTGGTGTAGTCTATACGCACCCTGAGATTGCAGGGGTAGGAGCCACTGAGGAGGAGCTACAGAAGAAGGGCGTTGAGTACAAGGTACTCGGCTTACCTGCTAGCTTTGCTGGCCGATTTGTGGTGGAGAATGAGGGAGGCAATGGTCTCTTTAAGCTGCTCGTTGATGCCAACGATGGGCGTATCCTTGGCGGGCACATGATCGGTAACCCAGCCTCTGAGTTCATCGTGACCATCGGTATGGCGATGACTGAAAATCTAACGGTCGAAGGACTGAAACGGCATGTATTCCCACACCCAACCGTGTCGGAAATCGTGCATGAAGTACTCTTCGAATAAAAGACAAAGGGGCGTATCAGCTAGATACGCCCCTTTTTTCAATAGTAAGAAAGTAAATTAAAAATAGGATTGAAGTATGAAAGAAGAAATGAAGAAGTATCCTTCGGAGTGCACTACGATTATCGTGGGTAGTCAACTGATGGAGGATGGCTCTATGATTGCTGCCCGCTCTGAGGATTGGGATGCAATGGTGGCTAAGAATTTGGAGATCTTTGAGACGACTGATAACGGACCTGAGGAGTTTGTGGCAAAGGAGACGCCATTTAGGTGCCCTCTCCCTAAGCATCGCATTGGTTACTCTGCCCTTTCGCCTTACCACCTTCATGGAGAGTGGGGTAGTGCAGGATTTAATCGTGCCGGCGTGGGGATGAGTGCCACGGAGAGTATCTTTAGCTCTGAAAAGGCACTCGCTTGTGACCCTCTTGTGGAGAGCGGACTGGGGGAGAATTGTGTCTTCAATATTGTCCTGCCCTATATCACCACTGCACGTGAGGGAGTGGAGCGACTGGGTGGTTTGATTGAGGAGTACGGAATTGCTGAGGGCTTTGGGATTAGCTTTATCGATGAGCATGAGATGTGGTACCTCGAGACCGCCTCTGGGCACCGTTGGCTAGCAACTCGTATCCCTGAGGATAAGTACTTTGTCTCTGGCAACCAGAGCCGGTTTAGGGACTACGACCCAAAGGATAAGAAGAATTATCTCGCCTCTAGTGATTTGATTGACTTCGCTCGTGAGCATCAGCTCTTTGAGGGTGTGTTTGACTTCCATACCGCTTATGCTAGGGATGAGAAGCTGGATACCACCTACAGCTATCCACGTGTATGGTATCTGCAGAAGCTCTTTACACCTAGCAAGGAGCAGGACGTGACTAAAAATGACTTCCCTGTCTTCTTGGGTTCGGATAAGAAGTTGACACTCGAGGATATCAAGGCGGCATTCCGCACGCACTATAATGATACGGAGCACGACCCTTATCTCCACAGTAATCCTAAGGAGAAGTGGAGACCTATCTCGATATTCCGCACAACTCAAACGCATATTTTGCAGCGGAAGCCTAACCTCCCAAAGGAGATCGCACAGGTGGACTATATGTGTGAGGGAATGGCGGCACTCGGTATCTTTGTGCCCCTCTATGAGGGCATCTCTTCCTATCCAGAAGCGTGGAGAATAGGGGGTGGTGTTTCGGATAATCAGTCGGCTTACTGGCGGCTTCGCCATGTACAGACACTCGGTATGGTGGATTATAATCGCTATGCACCTATCATCAAGGAGACCTATCGGAAGCTAGAGGAGGAGATCGCACAGCGTGAGCAGGAGATGATTAAGGAGTATCTTGCTATTTATGAGGAGCGTCCGCTAGCTGCTAAGGACTTGCTACAAGAGTTTTCGGACCGTATGCTGAATAAGGTGTTGGAGGTGACCGATGAGCTGACGGAGCACCTATTTACCTTGATCGCAAAGCACACTATGGAGACGTACGAATTCCACGGTGCTTGATCATAGGTTAGCTGTAATACAGAAGAGAATGTTGCACGAAGAATGAGATGCAAGGCGCTGAGGATGAGGCCGAAGGGAGCGTACTCACGTACGTGACCTAGGCGAATGCCGAAAGCAACGCAGCAGATCGCCTTCGTGCAACATTCTCCAAAAAGAGGGTGCGTGTGAATGGTTATCACACGCACCCTCTCATTTTATATTATCGGGAGCCTACTACACTTCGAAGTAGGGCTCAATAGATAGCGTCACAAAGCTGTACTTTGCTTGTCCGGTAAAGCGATCTTTGTGCCGCTGTTGGAAGCCACGTACGATCACGTTATCTCCCACTGATAGCTCTACTGGAGCCACTGATAGATTGACAAAGCTGGGGGTGCCTTGCTCTGTATGGAGTAGGTATTGATCCCCTCGGATATCCTCTACCACTGCCTTAAGAGGATTGAATGTAAGGATGGCTTCGGTAGGATTTACCCTTTCAATATGGTAGATAAATTCGCGTGCTTGTGGGGTATTATTGCCCTTGCGTATTTGTTTCTCGATAAGAAGAACAAAGCGAATAAACTCTCCCTGTGTATATTCATTGGGTTGGCCAGGAAGGTAGTGGTGACGGCTATTGCTATCCATCACGTGGTAGGCGTGTAGTGCTTCGCTATAGCCATTGATCATCCCTACTTGAGTGGGGAATAACTCTTTGGGGTCACTCTCTTCGGAGAGGGTGAGCTGTACTACCTTGGTATGCTTGCGGTGGCGCTCTAGTAGCTTGACCATATAGATGTTGCCCCTATTGTCTCCAGGGAGTATGCCTGACTCTTTGGGGGTGACAAGTGCTGTCTTGCCCTCTGGGGTGATTAATTTGAGCATAGGCACTACTTGGTTGGACTGATCTTTGAGCCTCATCGCCATCGCATCGTAGACCATCATTGGCACCTCTGGTAACTCTCTAAAGATGTGTGCTAATGCCGGGCGAGATAGGGTATAGTAGAGGTCTTTATTGTCTTTGCTTTGCACGGTATCGCTAGGGATCTTTGCCATGAGGGCAGGGTGCTCTTCGGGCAGTGTGCGTGCTTTCTCCAAGCAGATCTGTGCCACAAAGGAGAGTTCTCTGAGTGCCTCTGCGTACATTTCCTTCTGTATCAATAGCTTTGCTAGCTCGATCCTAGCCTTGGTGATGTACTCGCGGTAGTCGTCCTTTTCCTCCCTAAGTGCCATGCAAAGTGCCCCGAGGCGTATCTCGGGATCGTCGGTGAGGTAGGCATATTCTGCCCATGCCATAGGCTCTTCATTGTCCTGTAACAAGAGTTCGTAGCGAAGTAGAGCCTCCTGCTCTGCACCTTGTAGTGCCATGATGCGTGCCTTGGAAAGCTGTGCTAAGCTATCCTCAGGGAAGTAGCTGATTGCATCGCTGAGTAGCTGTAGGAGTGGTTCCGGTACCTCTTTGGACTCTTCGACAGTTAGCTCAGTGGTGGCTGTGAAGAGCACCACCTCTCCTAGTGCACGCTCAACATCGCCATAGCCTGCTTTGCCTCTCTGCCAGTCCTCATGGCGAAGGTTGGCATATCCCCATTTGCTCAAAAGCTCTACAAAGTTTAGGTGATGCCCAAATGCTCTTTTCGCCTCCACGGCTATTTTTAGCATCCTAGAGTGTAGCTCTGAGGGGCGCTCATTATGTAGTGCTAGGTAGTGGTTGTAGGCCCCCGCAAACTCTTCGAATGGTATATGCTGGTAGTACCTTGAAAGGAAGCAGTAGATTATCTCAGCATAGGCGGGATGAAGTGCTTCATCGGGGGTCGCATTACTTTCCTCGAGCCATTCGAGAGTGGTATTGAATATCTCTTTTACTCGGACTCTATTCTTTGTCTTTTTGGCTTCCTCTGCTAGGCTAGCAAGTTCGCTATAATGAGGAATGAACTCCATGCGGAGAGCTGAGAGAGACTCTTGTGCCACATTAGCGGTGGCTCCCATATATCCCACGATCTGCTCCATCTGCTCTAGCAGTCTTTGGGCGTCCTCTCTCTTTTCCTCATTAATCTGTTGTGTAGCTAGGTCTTTCAATACCCAAAATAGTGCCGAAGCAGACCATTGGTCTTGATTCTCTTGGTAGTCTTTTTGGGCTAGTGTTAGTGCTTCTGTTAGGTTCCCTTCTTGGCGTAGTGCCATCACCTCTTTAAATCCCATAACAATCTCTTCCTTTCTTTCTCTCTCTTTGTGATTTCTTTTGTCTGCTCTCTTAGTAGGATATCACAGGCTCCAGTGGTTTTGAGTCGACTGTTTTTGTGTTGTACTATTAGTATTGGTTGGTGTCGCTCGGCTATGGATGCCCTGGAGGTATCTCCTTTTATCTCTCTTTGTATATAACTTTAGCTTTTCCCAAAGCTTGTTCTCCCCCGTAGCTTGGTGGTAAATAGGTCAGTAGCAACTAGCTTTCTCGTGGGAGAAAGACTAGTAGCTACTGTCACTTTATTGACTTTTAATTAGAATGGCAGGTCGTCGCCACCCCCTTGTTGTGGTCCAAATGGGGCATTGGTGCCTGGCATTTGTGTAGCACCTTGCTGTGGTTGCTGTGGCTGTTGAGGTTGCTGAGGCATGCCATATCCTAGCTGAGGCATCCCGTAACCTGGTTGCTGAGGCATTCCGTAGCCCTGCTGCTGTGGCATCCCCTTCATGATGTTGCGGGCATCGGCACTAGTATACCAACGCTCTTGGTACTCACGGCTCGATAGCTCGTAGGTGACGGTCACGTCCTCACCCATTTGGAGATTGGCAGCGTCTATCCTATCCTTGCCCCATATTTGGAAACATACTTGCCTAGGATACTGAGCGTAGGTCTCGATTACGAATTCCTGTCTGTACCATTTCTCTCCAGGCTTGTGCTTGCTATCTCCTGACACAAGAGGAAGTATTTTGATCACCTTACCGCTAAGGGTATTCAGATTGTCTGTCATTCCGTTCATTTTCTCGTTCTCTCTTTATCTGTTTTTGTGTTATCTCATCTTAGGAAATCCTATGATCTCTCTTGCCATCTCTACTGTTTGGCGGGCATTCTCCCTTGCCTTTTCAGCTCCCTCTTTGGCCACTCTCTCAAGGAGGTCGGTATCTTTTCGATACTCGATGATCTTCTCGCGGATGGGTGCACAGCAGGCATTGATATCCTCTGCCAATTGCTTCTTGAGGTCGCCGTACCGTATCTCACACTTATTGTAAGCCTCATCAAAGTGCTGGTAAGTATCGGGTGTAGAAACGATGCTCAGGAAGGTAAATAGATTGGCAATTGGCTCGGGCTTAGGTGAATTGGGCTCTGTAGGGCCAGAGTCGGTCACCGCTTTCATTACCTTCTGCTTGATGGTCTTTTCGTCGTCCATCAGATAGATCGCATTGCCTTCGCTCTTACCCATTTTACCAGAGCCATCTAGGCCAGGTATCTTGAGTGCTTCCTTGCCAAAGCTAAAGGACTCCGGCTCGGGGAATAGGTCTACCTCGTAGATATGGTTAAAGCGACGGGCAAACTTCCGTGCCATCTCCATGTTTTGCTCCTGATCCTTACCTACGGGCACCTTGTGTGCTCTGTGCATCAGAATATCCGACGCCATGAGGGTAGGGTAGGTTAGTAGCCCTGCATTGACATTATTGGGCTGCTTACGAGCCTTATCCTTGAATGTGGTGGTACGCTCTAGCTCACCGAGGTAAGCATTCATATTGAGGTACATATACAGCTCCAGCACCTCCTTTACATCGCTTTGCACGTATATCGTAGCTTTATTGGGGTCTAGCCCACAAGCGAGGTACTCGGCTAGGATGGTATGCG
The DNA here is from genome assembly GCF_001815465.1 of Porphyromonas sp. HMSC077F02. Taxonomy (NCBI): domain Bacteria; kingdom Pseudomonadati; phylum Bacteroidota; class Bacteroidia; order Bacteroidales; family Porphyromonadaceae; genus Porphyromonas; species Porphyromonas sp. HMSC077F02. Next base: position 94,032 of record NZ_KV820690.1, read on the forward strand.
TATTATTGAGGATATTATCGGGGTGTGGGTGCGTAGTCAGCGAGTGCCAATCTGCGATAAAGAAATAGCAGTTGTACTCATCTTGCATCTTAAGGAAGCTCTTCATAGCCCCAAAGTAATTACCTAGGTGTAGGTTGCCAGTAGGGCGAATCCCACTTAATACCGTCTCCATATATTAATCTTGTCTCTGAATGTTCTTGCTACCTGCTTGCCACGCTCTTAAATTGTATTCTAAATCCTTTGTGATGGCCTTTGCCTTTAGTAGCAGAGCAAAGGTACCCAAATAATATTTATTTAGCCGATTTGGTCTGCGCTTTTTTTGCCCGAATAGCGATGCGAGCCAAAGTGAAGCTCTCTTTTTATGGTTTGAGAGGGCCATCTCAGAATTTATGTATAAGTTTGTCAAATAATTAACCAGTCAATTAGCATTATATGCCTACCCTATCTATAATTATACCGATTTATAATGTTGAGCGCTACCTTAGGCGATGTCTTGATGCCCTTGTGGGGCAGAGTCTATTGCCGTATGAGGTAATTTTGGTCAATGATGGAACCCCCGATAATTCTGGTACCATTGCTAAAGAGTATGCCGATAAGTACCCCTTTATGCGGTATGTAGAGCAAGAGAATCAAGGTGTTTCAGCTGCCCGGAATAAAGGCTTGTCACTAGCCACAGGCGACTTCGTCACCTTCTGTGATCCAGACGATTATTTTGTCCCATATTTCTGCGAAGAAATAGTAAAAATTATAGATCAACAATCTGCTGATCTCTATCACTATACTTATCAAAAGACATTTAGTGGCACTGGTCGTGAGTTTGCTGGTGATCTTGGAGTAGCTAAGCTCACACCAATCTATTGTGATGCACTTCTCAAAGGAGAGGTAAAGCTAGGTGAAATGATGGTCTGGATGAATGTGTATAAAAGGTCGATTGTTACTAAATATGGCATTCAATTTCCGGAGGGAATTGTGATTCATGAGGATGAGGTGTTTAATTTGCGGTATTATAGGCATTCAAACTTACTACTGAATATTGACAAAGCCTTTTATGTCTATTATATAAGAGAGGAAGGGGCTACCTCTCAAAGTTATGGGGGATTTAACTTCCAAGCGGTACATTCATTTTACAGAAATGCAATAATACTCCTTGAGGAATGGAAAGGTGATACCCCACAAGCGGTAACTGACTGCATTAGTAATTATATCTTTCAGTACTTTCGTGCATTTGCATTAAAAGAGCCTCTTTCAAAAGTTGAGCGATTAGAAGTTGAAGAAGGACTTAAGGAGATAATGGACACTGTAAATAGGTACGATGTAAAGCTTAGAAATGGCTGGAAATATAAGTTGATTAGTAGCTTTTTTCCGCTTTCACGCAAGTTGTATAGGACTAAGAGATATATTAAAAGTAAACTTTTGTCGAAGTGAAACACGCCTACTTGATATTGGCTCATGGGGATTTTGAGCTGCTGCAGTGTCTCGTCTCTGCCCTTGATGATGTGCGGAACGACCTTTATGTCCATGTGGATAAAAAGGTGAAAGAGCTCCCTTCGCTAGCGGTTCAGAAAAGTCAGCTCTACCTAATTGATGAGCGGATAGATGTGCGATGGGGCTCTGTGCGAATGCTCGAGGCTGAGTTTGCCCTTTTGAGGGCTGCGACCAGTAGAGATAGTTATCAGTACTATCACTTAATATCGGGAGCCGATCTTCCCCTCAAGTCTCAAGATGAGATCCATGCTTTCTTCTCTGCACACCAAGGCCAGGAGTTTATCGGCTACAGCCAGTATGATTACTCAAAGGAGGTGATGAGAAAGGTGCATCGCTACCACCTTTTTAAGCCTCATCCGATATTCTGGGTGATGAGGGTGAC
>NZ_KV820691.1:0-258 GCF_001815465.1 Porphyromonas sp. HMSC077F02
TGGCACCCTGTCGGGTGCGGAGGGAGTGTCTTTGCGGGAGTGCCTATCTCGGACAAGTCGGACGCCGCAATGGAGCACCCGAAGGGTGCCATTCAGCTAGCCCCCGGTCGAGGCTCGCAGAGCCGAAGACCGGCGGGTTACGGTTGCCCCAAATCCCACGACCCTTGTGGTCGCACCTACATAGGCTTGTTCGACCACAAGGGTCGATAACGTTACCATGCCTATTTCCCGCTGGTCGTTCGGGGGCGTTTGCCCCCT
>NZ_KV820692.1:0-669 GCF_001815465.1 Porphyromonas sp. HMSC077F02
TATCTATGAGTCAACTTTTTCTAGGACAAGACAGTTTGTCCGACCACAAGGGTCGTGTGATGATGGTGGTCACCTATACACAGGTCTTCGGGCTTCACCCTCGACCTGTGCCTATTTAAGAGGGACCTCTGCGAGGTACTTTATTGGGGAGGTGCCTTATCGGACGTGTCGGAGCACCCTGTCGGGTGCTCTTTTTGGGGCGTCTTATCAGACTTGGGTAATTCGGTAATGTTGAGGGCAAAATCTGATGATTGTATCGCGCTGTTAACCAAGTGGTTAAGAAGGCGAAAACTGAGATGCAACTAAGCATTTGCTTTGTTGCATCTCGGCATTTGCTTAGTTGCAACTCGCCGATCGCTTAGTTGCAACTCGGTAAATCGCCTGCTCCAACGTCCCTTTTTTTATAGTGCCTTATCGGACGGGTCGGACGAGTCAGACAAGTCGGACAGGTCGGATGGGTAAGGACCCCGGTTGAGGGGTTCGTGTTAAATAGGCACAGGTCAAAGGGGCGTTAGCCCCGCATGACCTGTGTACCGTGGGTGCCAATATCCCCATGACCCCGGCCGAGGGGTCAGACCTAATGATAGGGTTGTCCGACCCCTCGTCCGGGGTCGTGGGGTGGTGGGTGGTCTCCTATACACAGGTCTTCGGGCTTTGCCCTTGACCTGT
>NZ_KV820692.1:769-6060 GCF_001815465.1 Porphyromonas sp. HMSC077F02
TCTTCGGGCTTTGCCCTTGACCTGTGCCTATTTAAGAGGGACCTCTCCGAGGTCCTCTTTTTTGGGGGGGGCTTATAGGGCGGGTCAGACAAGGTATTTTTTTTGATTATAAATGTTAAATATGGGGTGGGTGGTAGGGTACTGCGGAGATGTTGCAGTATCATTGGGTATATTTGCCTGTGAAAGGTTAATGAGTAGTTTCCGACTTTATGGCGAAGAGTAATAGTGGTACAGGTCGTACAAGTATAGCACGACTACTGAAGAGATATCTATGGCTATACGATACGTTGGCTCGCTCACGTGGATTGACACGTGAGGAGATCTCTCTGCAGTGGGAGAAGTCGCCTCTTAATGAGTTGGGCGAACCGCTGTCTGAGCGGACTTTTCATGAGCATAAGAATGCGGTGATGGAGCTCTTTGAAGTAGAGATCAGCTGCAATAAAAAGGCGGGGAATAGGTATACGATTGATACTAACTCTATTCGTGGTCAGAAGAAAATCAATCAATGGCTATTGGATAACTTTACTTTTAATACTCTTTTTCATCAATATCAGGATATCCATGATCGGGTGATTTTTGAGGAGGTGCCTAGCTATGATTCGGTTTATCTATTTGAGTTGCTAGACGCGATTCAGCAGAATCGTCAGATAGAGATTGAATATCAGAGTTTTGCACTTGGTGGTTCAGCTACTCTAAGGCTCTATCCCTTTGCCCTCCGGCTATTCAAGCAGCGGTGGTATCTTATTGCGAAGGAGGTGAAGGAGTCTGATCTATCCCCCTATGGTTGCTATGATGAGGAGGGGGTAGATCTCTCTACGGGGCTAAAGATCTATGGTTTGGATCGCTTGCATGGTCTGACGCTCTTGGAGGAGACTTTTGAGTATCCTAAGGAGTTTAATATGGCGCAGCTCTTTGAGGATTGCTATGGGATCATACTTGGCGATGACCCGTTTGAGTATATTACGATTAGGGCAACAAGGAAGCAGGCCAATTATATTCGGACCCTTCCGCTACATCATTCGCAGAAGGAGTATCCCTGCAAGGAGGACGGTAACTACGTTATTTTTAAGTACAAGCTCCGCCCTACTTTTGATCTCTTTCAAGCCCTCCTATCGATGGGTGGTACGATTGAGGTGCTGGAGCCAGAGTGGGTGCGTAAGGAGTTTGTGAAATGGGTCGATGACCTGTATCACCTATATAATAAGGAGTAGTAACTATAATGTATAGCTTTTAAAACAAAAACTATTATGAGCGAGAACAAGGAAAAAGACTGGAAGGACACTGCAGAGACTGTACTTAAAACCATCGGTACCATTGCTTCAGTTGGTGTGAGTATCTTAGTTGCCTTGGGTGGAGGTAAGAAGAATGGGTGATGTGAAGTTTCTGCCGAGGGTAGGGAGGAGCTATACTCGCTCCAAATGGGGCAAGCGTGTGATGGTGTTGGGGGAGAGTCACTATTGTGACAACCCCAGTGACGCAACTCCCGATATCACTAAGAGGGTATTTGAGTGGCAGTTTGACCGCTCTTGTGACTTTGAAGGGTGGATGAATACCTACACAAAGTTTGCAAGTGCTCTAAGTGGGCATCAGGAGGACCGCTTCTCGTCGGAGGCGGTGTGGGATGAGGTGCTCTACTACAACTTTGTCCAACAACCTCTTACTGGCCCTCGTACCGCACCTACGAAGGAGATGTTGGTGGCTTCGGAGGCTGCTTTCTTGGAGGTGCTTGAGGAGTATCAGCCGGATGTGGTACTGGTATGGGGTAGAAGCCGTCTTTATGACCATCTGCCTGAAGCGGGACATCAAGGTGCTGACTGCTGTGGGGTGGAGACGTGGATTTACCCTTTGCGGAATGGCCATGAGGTGCGGGTATTGCCTGTGCAGCACCCTGCCTCGGGTTTCTCTCCAAGTGAGTGGCACCAGGTGATTGCTGCTCTACTAAAGGAGTAGTAATATTATTAGACGTGTGAGGACCTCCGCGAGGAGGTCCTTTTTTGGGGGGGCTTATCGGACGAGTCGGACAGATCGGACGAGTTGGACAGATCGGACGGGTCAGACAAGTCAGACGGGTAAGGACCCCGGCCGAGGGATCCGTGTTAAATAGGCACAGGTCAAAGGGGCGTTAGCCCCGCATGACCTGTGTATAGAGGGTGCCCAATATCTCCATGACCCCGGTTGAGGGGTCAGACTTGGATGGGGTTTGTGCGACCACAAGGGTCGTGGGGGTGGGTGTCCTCGTTTCTTCGTGCAACAGTCTTCCAATGAATGCCACACAGCCTTTCTGATGCGTTAGCCCTGAACGACTGCGGCTACTTTGTTTTGTAGATCATAAAATATTGGTACCTTTAGAAAAACTAATACATAACTAAAATCGAGAGCTGGTATTATGATTTCATGGGGCTACATATTTAGTGGAATACTGGTCCTGATCATTATAGGATTGATTTGTGTCATTCTATTGGAGAATCGCAACCCTCATAAAGCACTCAGCTGGGTGCTGGTCTTGACCTTATTGCCAGGACTTGGGGTGGTATTGTATCTACTCTTTGGGCGTGAGCAGTGGCATCTAAAGAAAATCCAAAAGCATGCGTATGATAGCTTTGATCTAAGTAGTACTCCTACCTCATCTAATATCTCTGAAGAGCTACCCGCTGAGCAAAGTGAGTATCGACTCCTTAGGGATATGGTGGAGTATGAAACTAGTGCTCGAATTTTGAGCGCGGATGAGGTGGCGATCTTTAGAAGTGGGGTGGATAAGGTGGATTCGCTACTTGAGGATATTCGAAATGCCCGCCGATTTATTCACGTGGAGTACTATATCTTTCTTGATGATCACACTGGCACACGTGTGGCTGATGCCTTGATTGAAAAGGCTAGGGCGGGAGTAAAGGTACGTGTGATGTGTGATTACGTGGGAAGTTTTAGGGCAAGAAGGTCATTCTATAGGCGGATGACGGATGCTGGGATTGAGTTTCGGCAGTTTTTGAAGGTTGTGATGCCTTCTCTTCGTAGCGACATCAACTACCGTAATCACCGTAAGGTAGTAGTGATTGATGGTAATATAGGGTATATAGGGGGGATGAATATTGCGGATCACTACACGATAGGTAATAAGAAAGGGCGTTGGCTGGATACTCATTTTAGAGTAACTGGTATGGCTGTGAATGGTCTGGCATCAGCCTTTATGAGTGATTGGAGATTTGCAAGTAAGATCGCTCTTAGTAGGGATTATTATCTTGATCCTACTGAAGAGCTTCCGACCCCGAGTGTTAATCTTTCTGTAGCGTATCAGTCGGCGATTAAAGTCTTCGATGTGGGTATGCAGACTTTTTCTAGCGGTCCTACCAATAAGTTTAGAACGCTCTTGCAAGCATGGAGTAGAAGTATCTATGAGGCTAAGAAGCACATATATATTGAAACCCCTTACTTTTTGCCTACTGATAGTCTTAATAAAGCGTTGATCGGTGCTGCACTGAGTGGTGTGGAGGTGCACTTGGTGCTACCTTGGAATAGTGATGCTCTGCTAGTAAAGTATGCCTCGCAATCTTATTATGCTGATCTGCTAGAGGCGGGGGTGAAGATTCATCGTTTCAATGGAGAGTTTAACCACTCTAAGCTGATGACAGTGGATGGTAGGATTTCTTATATTGGTTCTGCTAATATGGACTTTAGAAGCATGGAGTTCAACTTTGAGCTGACATCTATTATTCATAATGAGCAATTTACCCAATTGCTGGAGCAAATGATTAAGAGCAATATTGAAACTCATTGCGTACCTATTGATTCTTATCAGTGGAGGAAGCGCAAGATAGGATTACGATTTTTGCAGTCGATATTTAGATTGTTTTCTCCTCTGCTTTAATCTCTGTTATCCACGATTCTTATGGTGGCTTAGGTCTTTATCTCACACGATAATATCGCTATAGTCAAAGGTGATGTAACATTTATGTAACGTGCTATATGGCTTGCATCTATCTCTTATTTGGCCTTGAATGATGAAAACCCCTATATTGGGTATTCTTTAGCTACTTAGCAGAATTGTAACACGCTCGTAATTTCTCTGCAATTACTATATGCTACCTTTGCGGTGAAATAGGGTGATAGGGTTAGGCAATTAGTCTACTCGCCCTTGTATAACAATTGTTTTTAGAAAAAATGGTATGAAGCTAAAGAGATGTGTAGAGACTAGTGTACTCCTGATGCTTGTAATGTTACTAGCAAGTTCGTGTGGCAATAAAGAGGTAACACTGAGTGGAGCAGGCGCCACATTCCCTGAGTTTTTTTATAAAGACATCACTAAGCAATTTGGTGATGAGTATGGCATACGTGTAAGCTATGGTGCTACTGGTAGTGGTGCAGGTATCCGAAATCTGCAGGACTTGACTGTAGACTTTGGCGGGACCGATGTATTTCTGAGTGATAAGGAGATGGGTGCTATGCCTGAGATACTGCATATCCCTACTTGTATTGGTGGGGTGGTGATGGGATATAATCTACCACAAGTTGATCAACTTAATATGACTCCTGAATTGGTGACTAAAATATACACTGGTGAAGTGACCAATTGGAATGATCCTCTGATTGCATCAATAAATCCTGGCATTAACTTGCCCGACCAAGCTATTACCCCAGTCTATCGTAGCGAAGGCAGTGGTACAACGGCTGTATTCACTGGATTTATGAGCGAAGTAGATGAGACTTGGCGAACCACTATCGGAGCGGGGAAATCGGTGGACTTTAGTAAAGGTATTGCTGCAAAGGGTAATCCTGGGATAGCGGGGGTGATTTCACAAACTGTGGGTGCTATTGGTTATCTAGGGTCTGAGTATGCATTGGCACAAGATATCCCTTCTGCCAAGATGCTTAACTCACAAGGTGAATATGTGGAGGCCAATATGGAGACGATTTCTATCAGTGCCAATACCACTGATATGCCTGCTGATACGCGTATGGTTATCTCCAATTCTCCACAAGCAGGTGCTTACCCGATTAGCACATTTACCTGGATTATAGTTTATAAAGAGCAAGCTTACAATAATAGAACTATTGAGCAGGCTAAAGCACTTCAAAATTTCTTGTTCTACATTGTAGGGGATAATGGTGTAGCAAGTGCTAGAAAAAACTACTTCTCTCCTCTGCCTGAAGTGGCTCGTATGAATGCTATCAATGTAATCAATAGCATGACTTACGATGGTCAATTGGTAAAGGATATTACTATAAAGCAGTAAAATAAAGTGGTCAGTGTATTAGTCTTTTCTGAGACTGTTGCACGAAGGCGATCTGCTGCGTTG
>NZ_KV820692.1:6160-31896 GCF_001815465.1 Porphyromonas sp. HMSC077F02
CGAAGGCGATCTGCTGCGTTGCTTTCGGAATTCGACCTCGGTCACGTACGCGAGTACGCTCCCTTCGTCCCTGGTGGGGCCTTGGTGCCCTGCGTGCACCTTGTTCTCATCCTCAGGCCTTGCATTTCATCCTTCGTGCAAAGTCTCAGCACATTTGAAGCAAATGTGCGAGAATGGCACTTCGTGCAAACATTCTCTTTCTAATTACTGACCACTTGGCATTAATGGCTAATATGAGAGATAAGCTATTTGATCTTCTGCTACTAGTATCTGGAGTAGGGGTGATACTCATTGCAGGAGGAATCCTCTATGCACTTACCTCTGAGAGCTTACCTGCTATTAAGGAGTTTGGTCTGATTGATTTTATGACCTCTACTGAATGGTCGGATCGATCACAGTCGTTTGGAGCCCTTCCTTTTATTACTGGCACATTGCTTACTTCATTGCTAGCGCTATTATTCTGCATCCCTTTCTCTCTTAGTGTGGCACTATTTACAGGTGAATACTTTAGGGGCAAGACGGTGGCTACCATAGTAAGTGCAATAGTAGATTTGCTTGCTGGTATTCCCTCAATTGTGTATGGACTATGGGGCTTTTATACTGTTCGCCCAATTCTGATCATGCTGAATGTCAATGCACAAGGATTTGGTGTTCTTCTCGCCTCAATTGTATTAGCTATCATGATCATCCCTTATGCCTCTTCACTAAGTGCCGAATTTATTAGTATGATACCTAGGGATTTGAAGGAAGGAGCTTATAGCTTGGGGGCCACTAGGCTAGAGGTTATTAGAAACATTAGTGTGCCTGTAGCGGGTAGTGGTATATTCGCTGCTTACATTTTAGCTTTTGGGCGTGCCTTAGGCGAGACTATGGCGGTCACCATGTTGATCGGTAACACGAGTGGAGTACCGCTAAGTCTTAGGGATACAGGTGATACGATGGCTAGTGTAATCGCCAATCAATTTGGAGAAGCGTCGGGAGTAAAGCTGAGTGCTCTCTTTGCCATCGGTTTTCTGCTCTTTTTGATTACAGCGCTGATTAACCTCATCGCAAAGGGAATCGTGAATCGTATTAACAGAAAATAGCAAGGGATCCATAAATGAAAAGCATTGACGTCATTTCAAAGCGAACAGGAAGTCCAAAGCGGCGACAGGCACTTAGCCGAACAGCTTATGTAGTAGTGATTGTCTTTAGTCTACTCACTGCCGTTCCGCTTCTCTCTATATTGATTGACTTGGTGGTGAAGGGTTGGAGCCATTTCAATATTGACCTATTTACTCAGTCTACTCCTTCTGGCATTTTGAATGGTATTACAGGGACCTTTATGATGCTTTTGATTGCGACAGTCCTTTCCATTCCTTTAGGCCTTTTTACAGGTATCTTTTTATCCGAAAAGCAGGATGCTAAGCTTGCCAATGTAGTTCGTACTCTGACCGATATTTTACAAGGTGTTCCGAGTATCGTTTGGGGAATTGTGGTCTATATGCTAGTGGTTAAAACCATGCATACTTACAGTGCTGTGGCTGGAGGGGTTGCCTTAGGGTTTATGATGATCCCGATGATTATTCGCAGTACAGAGGAGGGGTTGAGGATGGTGCCAGGAACATTAAAAGAGGCGGGTCTGGCTTTGGGTGGCTCTTATACGAAGGTAATGTTTACCGTTGTGGTTCCTAGTGCGTTTGGCAGTATTTTTACTGGGATCCTTTTGGCAATCTCTCGTGTAATGGGCGAGACAGCTCCTCTGATGGTGACCGCTCTTGGTGCCACCTATGTTCACTTTGATTTAACTCGTCCGATGAGTGCAATAAGCTTACTTATTTGGGAGTTTTACAGTAACCCTATTTTGGCTGACTTAGTTTGGTCGTCGTCGCTCTTGCTATTGCTTTTGATCTTAGGAATGAACCTGCTTGCGAAGTCTGTGGCTGCCAAGTGGAGGATATAAGTTTTTGATGAATATGAATGAAATAAAAGTAACCAATAGACCGGTCTCCCCTGAGGTGCTTTCAAGAGATGGTGCCACAGGTAAAGAGCTGTCCCCAATCATAGAAGTAAAGGACCTATCAGTATCATATAGTCCAGAGAAAAAAGCGATTAAGAATGTCAACTTGACGATTTACAAAAACCTCGTAACTGCTATAATGGGACCAAGTGGCTGTGGAAAGAGTACCTTGCTACGGGCTATTAATAGAATGCATGATCTGTATCCCGATATTAAGGTGGAGGGTGAAATCCTTATCGAGGGTGAAGATATGCTTGCTATGGATCCAATGATTGCACGCCGTAGAGCTGGTATGGTATTTCAGCGCCCCAATCCATTCCCAACGATGTCTATTGAGGATAATGTATTGGCTGGATATAAGCTGAATGGGATCAAGCTCTCTAAAGAGGAGAAGGAGGAGATCGTACAGACAAGTCTGGAGAGTGTAGCTCTTTGGGATGAGGTGAAGGACTCTATGAAGAAGCGTGGCTCTTTTCTCTCTGGAGGTCAGCAGCAGAGACTCTGTATCGCTAGAGCTCTTGCTCTAAGGCCTGAAGTGCTCTTAATGGATGAGCCGACATCTGCTTTGGATCCAATCTCTACTAATAGAGTTGAGGAGCTAATTATGGAGCTAAAAGAACAATATACGATTGTCATTGTGACTCACAATATGAGTCAGGCTGCTAGATTGTCGGATAAGTCAGTATTTATGTATTTAGGGGAGCTAATTGAGTATGGTGATACGGACCAAATGTTTACGAATCCGAAGCACAAGGAGACGGAGGCGTATCTAACAGGTGTATTTAGTTAATATCATTGCCATTTATGATGATGAATAATCTTTATTCCAATAGAATTAAGGAGTTGCAGCTGCAGATCCTACGTAATCAATTTGAGCTGATCTCAAAAAACACAATACTGCAGCTGACTATCTTGAAGCAGCTATTTGATGAACCGAAAAGTCAGGCACTTTATGAAGAGGCTCTATCTAATGAAATCATTATTGATCGCCTGGAGGTGAAAATTAGGGAGGAGGTAGCCTTTTCGATATTCAAGTTTTCGCCTGTAGCTGAGGACCTAAGGCGGATTATTGCTTATCAGGATCTGACTACTAACCTTGAGCGAATTGGGGATATGACACTTAATATCATTAGATTTGTGAGAGAATTACCGATGAGTGATACTCGCCTTTATGAGGTGAGAGGTTTGATTATTCAGATGACGGATCATGTCACTCAGATGGTGCGAAATGCAGTGATGTCTTTTACAAATGAATCGTATGAAACTGCTGTGGAAGTGATAGGTAGTGATGAAGTAATGGATGAGATGTACCATAGCTTGAGAGCACTGCTATGTAAGCTTTTTTCTCACGTCGAACTACAAGAAAACGATGTGCAGGTATTGCTTAACCTGGAGGGAGTGGGGCATAATCTGGAGCGATGCGGAGATAGTGCCACAAATATAGCAGAGTCTACCATATATCTAGTAAAAGGAAGCGATATAAGACATGTTAATGATGGAGAAAGCTAAGAAGATTCTTGTCGTTGATGACGAGGTGGATATTACCGATATTCTACAATTTAATCTAGAGTATGAGGGGTATGAGGTGGTTACCGCTTCTTCGGCAGAGGCGGCTATGGCGATGCTAGACGAGACCTTTTGCTTGATTATCCTAGATGTGATGATGGGAGGAATGTCGGGCTTTAAGATGGCCGACAATATTCGCAAGCAGGGGAACCAGATCCCAATCATATTCCTCACTGCCAAGGATACTGAAAATGATATGCTGACAGGCTTTTCGATAGGAGGAGATGATTATATCAAAAAGCCTTTTTCGATTAAGGAGTTGATTGCTAGAGTACATAGCGTTCTTAGCAGGACCTATAGCCACTGGCAAGATAATTCAAGTGAAAAGAACTATGACATTTTGCATAAAGGGGCAATTACTATTGATTTGAATGCAATGGAAGTCTCTACGCCAGAAGGTGTCATTGAAGTGACAAAAACGGAATATGATATTCTCAAGTTGCTCGTGACAAGTGAGGGGAGGGTATTTTCAAGAGCTGAAATCTTGGATAGTGTATGGCCAGATAATAGCCTTGTACTAGAGCGTACCGTGGACGTGCATATCGCCAGATTACGCAAGAAGCTCGGAGAATATGCGGGATGTATTGTTAATAGAGTAGGCTTTGGCTATACCTTTAGTGCAAATTAATGACCTATAATTATGAAGTTACAAACTAAATTTACGCGGCGACTATTTGGGTGGATTATATTAGTCACAGCTCTTTTCGCTACTTCTTTGGTGGTAGTACAGCAGCGGAGTGAGGCGCAGTATAGACTTAATCTACTTACCTCAAAGTTGGATAGCTATAATGAGTTGATCAGTAAATCCTTTGACCTTGGTCACCTAGACTCACTCGTATCTGACCTGCCAGATGAGTTAAGGGTCACTATTATTGCCAATGACGGGAAAGTCCTAATGGATAATGAAGCTGGCAGTGTATCGGGAATGGAAAATCATGATAAACGACCAGAGCTAAGAGAAGCACGCTTTAATAAGCATGGTGTTGCTAAGCGAAAGTCTGCTACAATGGATAGAGATTTTTTGTACTATGCCACTTACTATGATGATTACTATATCCGCACAGCGCTTCCTTATGATTTAGAACTACAGCAAAAACTCAAGTCGAGCCGAGTATTTATCTATGTCTCTATCACTTTCTTTTTGTTGATGGCCCTCTTTGTATATCTACTTACAAAGCGATATGATCGGATGCTCACGCAGCTCAATAAGCTGACTAAGCAGATAGCTGATGGCGATTATGAGCAGGATATTGATGTGGGAGAGACGGAGCTTGATGATGTGTCTGAGCAACTCTTAAGGATCCTAAGGCAAAAAGAGGATGCAAGGCATAAGATTGAAAATGCTAAAGAAAGACTTATCCAACACTTCAAGCTCTCGCATGTTGGGATTGCACTCTTTAATATGGCGCATAGTGTGGAGTATGCCAATGCCCACTTTATTCAATATGCCAATTTGCTCGCAAGTAGCCCTATTACTGATGCAGGCGAACTGATTGAAGATCCTTTGATGCTACCGATAAAACATTTTATTGAGGATAAGTCTGAGGAGCAGCACATATCAATTCTCATTCCTAAAGGTGGAAAAACTTACGAGGTGAAGGCTCTTAAGTCGGAGTATGGTAGTTTTGAAATTACTATTGAGGATATTACTGAACAGGAAAAGAATCGGCAGCTGAAGCAGGAGATGACCAGTAATATTATGCATGAGATACGTACGCCATTGACCTCTATAAGAGGATACCTTGAGACGCTTAACTTTATGGAGCTCCCCGAGGATAAGCAAAAGCACTTTATTGAAAAGGCGTACGACCAAACTCTTAGACTTAGTGATTTGATGAAGGATATCGGATTGCTGACTAAGTTGGATGAGCCTTCTAGAGCATTTGAATTTAGCACGGTATCTCTTCACCAAATCGTGGAGGAGGTAAGAGTTGCTTTCCTCACTAAGATCAATGAGAAGGGTGATAAACTGCAAAATAATTTGCCTGAGGATCTTCAGGTAAAGGGAAATGAATCACTCCTCTATTCAATATTCCAAAACTTGGTGGAGAACTCCTTGAGATATGCCGGAGAGGGAATTGAAATGGTAATAAATTGCTACCATCAAGATGAAAACCATCTCTTCTTTAGCTATTATGATACGGGAAAGGGAGTAGATGAAAAACAGCTTAGTCGCATATTTGAGCGGTTCTATCGAGTGGATGAGGGACGAACTAGAGAAAGCGGTGGTACCGGTCTAGGATTGAGTATCGTAAAGAATTCTATCCTACTACATGGCGGTGAAGTAGAGGCTCGCATTCACTCCTCTGGAGGACTGGAGATCTTATTCAATCTCCATAAATAGGATGCAAAAAGAGAGAGGACCTTTTATGGGTCCTCTCTCTTTTTTTTATTTGATTAGTCTGCCCCTTATTCGGTAAATTGACTTCTTCCTTTCTCGTATGCGTTATTACCTTGGCAGTCAATAGCTACGATTACAGGGAGTTCTTCAACCTCTAACCGACGTATTGCTTCTGGGCCTAGGTCATCGAAAGCAATCACTTCAGCTTTCTTTACTCTTTGACCCATCAAAGCAGCTGCACCACCTATGGCAGCAAAATAAACTCCGGTTTCAGACTTAAGAGTATCAATCACCTCTTGGCTACGAAGACCTTTGCCTATCATAGCCTTAAGACCTTGCTTCATAAGGGTAGGGGAGTAGGCATCCATTCTACCAGCAGTGGTAGGTCCTACCGATCCAATTGGCTCTCCAGGCTTTGCAGGAGCAGGTCCAGCATAATAGACGATTTGCCCTTTGAAGTCAAAGGGCATAGGCTTACCCTCCTTAAGCATCTCTACCAGTCTTAGATGGGCTGCATCTCTGGCGGTATAGATAGTGCCAGAAATATAGACCATATCGCCTGCATGCAGTGTCTTAATAACATCGTCAGTCAGGGGAGGGGTTATAATGCGTTTATCTGTACTCATTTTAGTAGCTTATAAGTTTGTGTCTCTTACAATACGCCATGGGCATGTCGTGTAGCATGGCAACCAATATTCACTGCCACTGGTAGTCCCGCAATATGTGTGGCACCTACCTCAACATTTACAGCAAGTGCGGTAGTGGTGCCACCAAATCCAGCAGGGCCAATTCCTAGTTTGTTGATACGCTCCAGAAGCTCCTCTTCGATGGCTCTGATGTGTGGTTTGGAGCTGTGTTGGCCAACAGGACGAAGTAAAGCATGCTTGGCATAATAGGCACAACGCTCCATCGTACCGCCAATACCTACACCAACAATAATGGGTGGACATGGATTGGCACCAGCCTCTGATACAACCTGAACTACATAGTCCTTTACACCCTCAACACCTTGACTTGGTGTAAGCATCTTGAGTTGGCTCTTATTCTCACTACCAAAGCCCTTGGGAGACACTTCTATTTCAATTTTATCACCAGGTACGATGTTATAGTGTATTACAGCAGGAGTATTGTCTTTGGTATTCTCCCGAAGAATAGGATCATTGACTACTGACTTCCGTAGATAGCCCTTTTCGTAACCCTCTCTAACCCCCTCATTGATTGCATCTTCAATAGATCCACCAATCACGTGTACATCTTGGCCAAGGTTAACAAAGACAACCGTCATACCGGTATCTTGACAAAGAGGTTTCTCTTGGGTGCGGGCAATGTGGCTATTTTCGAGTAGGGTTCCCAATATTTCTTGTCCCAGGGGAGACTTTTCTATTAGTTTGGACTCCGTAATCTTTTGGTGAATGTCTGGAGTCATAAAGTAGCAGGCTTCAATACATAGCTTACTGACAAGCTCTGAAATCTGCTTTACATTGATTTCTCTCATATCTATACGTTAGTATTTCTTGCCTAAAAAGTAGAATGAGTTTCTATTATTGAGTTCTTCGTGGCTCTTAGGATCTTTATCCAGAAGACCTATGAGGCAGTAGGCATCGTACCTTTTGTCGTAGATGAGCTCCTTGTGTAATGAAAAGTTTTCTATTTCACCTGTAGAGCGGACATGAATACGAGGACCATCACAAGGCTTTATCTCATTACCCATTCGGATATGGTCTTCATCATAGTAATCAATAGAGATATCCTCATTGATTAAATGAATAATTTCTTCCTCAAGTCGGTCCAAATCGCTTCGTGAAAGTTTTGGATCCTCATTGAATTTCAAGACAAAGCCCGAGGGTACATCCGCACTATAATACTTAGACATATCTAGCCCGAATAGCTTATCTAGTGCATAGCTTGCTACCTCTTCGGCAGAGTGAGCCATCTTACGATAAAGCAGTGAAGTGTGGACAATATCGTATAGAGTTTGTGGTTGGGGCCCAAAAATGCTAGGTCGTGTAACGATGATCTCCTCACCAATAGCAAAGATGATATCGGCATTGCGGCCTAGTGCTTGATTGAGTAGATTGAAGTGCTCTACAACTACTCGCTTGCCCTTATCCAGAGCCTCTTGAACAAAGTCAACGATTTCATACATCTGAGTAAATGCAGTCTGAAATCGCATGTCAATATGGTAGGTAGAGGCCTCTCTGAGGTTTTCCATCCCTTGCCTTACTTGCATAATCTTACGAGGGTCAAGGACATCATCGTCATTAGCAAGTTCTAGACCAGGAAATATTCCCTTAATCAGTGAACTTTTACCGCTCCCTGCGTCACCGATAAAGCCGATAAGGCGATCTGTAAAGCTCAGATGAAAGTGAGCCAATTGCTCCCCAAGGGTAAGGAGTCTCTCCTTACCCCTAGGGGCATAGTATTGCGTGGAGACCCAATGCTCCTGCAATCTCTTTGGCTTTGCACTGTGATGATTATGCATCAAAAGTGAACTTCATGAGTGGAGCGTGCTGTTGAGCACCATACACATCTGTCTCTCCTAGTGCACCACTAGGAATTGGACGCTTGATGGTGGCCTTTACTGCCTTTGCAGGGTCGAAATAAATCACCTGTAGCACATCCTCCTCGGCAATGCCGTAAAGCTTTGCGAAAGATGACTTATTAATAGGCTCATGCTTCTTGAAGAAGTTGTAATCATCAAAGGTCTTGAATATAATATCGAAAGTAAGCTCGTAGGGACCAGAGTTTTTGCTCCTGATCACTGAAGCCATATCGACTAACTTATATGTTTGCATAGTTTTATCCTTCCTTTATTTAGCTACTCCATTATTGAACTGACGGTAAGTGATAGGGAAGAGAGCCGTTGGGCTTTCTACCTTCATTAGGTGATAGACATTGAATTCAAATACTTCACCCATGTGTGCGTCGGATGGTGAGAATGGCAATGCGAGGTTACCAGCAGTAGAGATACGACCCTCATAGCCAAAGTGTAGCAACGTACTACGTGCAAAACTACAAATAGTATCAGCCTCTTGCTGTGTAGCTCCCACTGCTTCAATGATGATGAGAAGCTCGTTGCCAGTATCACACTTAACGCCTGGGAACATATTCATCACGCCACCCTTTCCATAGACCTTAAAGTCTAGGAAATAGTTGCTCATTCCGTAGTCCTTAAAGTTATTATCCACTCTTGCACGTACCGCCTCAGTGATCTCATCTACCTTGCTGATGAAGATAGGGTCTGTAACACCGGCTACAGCAATTGTACGATATCCTACACGCCTTACACCCTCTAGCTTCACGAAATAACCATCGGTTGGCTCAAATACAGTACCAGCTACACGTACTCGATTATCAGATACCTGTTCGAAAGTGGTATTGTGAAGGTTAAGACGTCCACCAGGACCAGGTAACATATAAGGATTTGACTTCTCATAAAGAGTATGAGCAGCAATAGATAGGGTAGTACACTTACGGTCTGGAGAAAGAGTCTCTAGCTCGAAGTGATCCTTACGGAGGTAACCAAACATACAGTCGCTACCACTGCCTGGAAGTGCACAGATAGCTGCACACTCTAGGATCTTACCCATGTGGATAGCTAGTCCTTTTGGATAACCCTTAGAGATAGCTAGTGCGGAGAATACAGTTGGGTCGTAAGCACGACCAGCGAGGATCACTTGAGCACCATTATTGAGCGCCTCAATAAATGGCTCCTCACCCATCTGAGCTACGATACGTACTGCATCGTCAATGTCCTGCTCCTTGAGTTCGGGTGCTGGAGACAGTGGAGTGATCTTACCATCCTTAAAGTACTTACGTACTAGCTCCTTATCAAACTCAGCTGAAATCTCTGCATACTTAAAGGTTAGCCCCTTAGCCTGTGCGATCTCCTCAATGATCTTGCGATTAATCTCTACGTGAGGGCGACCACCTGAACCACCGGACGAACCAATGATTACAGGAATACCTGCCTCAATAGCTGCAGGAATCATAATCTCAAGGTCACGCTTTACAGAATTACGATCTGTAAAAGAGATGCCTGCACCTAGATAGTATGGACCTGGGTCAGTAGACCCTGCATCCACAGCAATGACATCTGGTTTACGCTTCATACCCTCTTGGAATGACTCCAATGGGAAGCCATAACCAAGAATAGCGGTTGGGGATAATACTCTAATCTCTTCCATTTCTTTATACTCACTTAGATGATGTCCTTAAGGGCAATAATTCTACTCATCTCATTGTACACAAGCATGTAGCCTTCATCTACACCCATACCAGGCTTAGCTAGCATTTGGTCTGGAGAAGTAGCCATAGCGATGTGTGCACAGATTTCAGCAGAGCGGTTGGTCTCGTTACAAGTACCACCTAGATAAGCTCCCATACCGTGCTGCTGGCAGTATAGTACAGCTTCGATAGCATTGTTGATGCCACCAAGGTCTGGAGTCTTGATCTGAGCCATATGCCCAGCTTTTTCCTTAGAAAAGTCGATGATGTCCTCTAGGGTGTTGCACCACTCATCAGCAACGATCTCTGCAGAGCATCCCATTTCATCCATATGTTGGCGGATAGCGTGAAGTGCCTTGATTTGAGCTTGCTTCTCCTCAACGTCTACTGGACCCTCAATACGGAGGTGGAATGGCTTAGCTACCTCTGCCAGATCAGCGATATATTCGGCAATCTTCTTAAAGTCGTTGTCAAATACCACTCCAAGGGTACCATATACGTCGATGTGGAAGATAGGGTTATAGCTCTCACAAGTACGCTTTTCAATCACTCTATTGCGTAGCCACTCTATATAAGCACGTAGCTTCTCGCCCTTAAGACCAGTCTTTTGCTCTACGTGGTTGAATAGTGCGTGAGGAAGCACCTCTGCACCCTTCATGATCATCTTATCTGCATTGACATAGCGATCATCACCAGACTGAGTAAAGATAGGAATCATCTTATCAGCAATCTTGGTGTTGTACTCCTTAGCAATCACCTGAGCCATAAGCTTGTGCTGACTCTTAGCAACTGCATCGAGACAAGCTTGGGTCACACCATAACGGATTGCGGTGTGGAAAGCCTTTCCAGTCTCTGGGCGTACAAACTTATCCACTCTATCAGCCATTTCGCGGAAAGTGGTAATTTCCTTACCCTCATACATTGGAGCAATCTCCTTGAGGATTACAGGAATGAAGTTCTTAGCTAGGAACAAAGGGTCACGACCACCGGCACCAGAATACTGAACTGCTGCGCAGTCTCCGTGAGCTATTTGTCCATCCTCTAGAATAAATAGAACGGAGATAGACTCACCTGCCTGACGAACACTCGTAAAGCCCTCTGTAACAACTTCTCCTGAGTAGAAAGCACCATCACTTACGGCACCTCTCTTAATGGCACGCTGGTCGTCAAAGTAAAAACCTGTCTTACCAGCTGCACAAACTACCTTTTTGATTTTCATAATTGTAGTATATGTAGTTAATTGTTTTGTTTGTATTTTCTATTGTTATTGCTTGCGACCAACAAGGAATCCCTTGCTGATAGCATATACGTCGTCAATCACCATCTGGAAGCTAACAGTACGATTTTCACTCTTGGCACGCTCCTCTAGCTTCTCACGGTGGAAGTTGAGAATGTCCTGACTGAGTGGAAGGTTGCCAGAATCCATAATGCGGACTGCACCATTATTATCACGGGCAGGCATCACCTTTCCGGCGTTGTACTTGCTTGGAGCAAAAGGAATATCGAGTACTCCAGATTCGAAGGCAGCAATGACACCTTGTGCAAGGTCTCCATTACCTAGCTCGAACACCTTATCCAATATCTGGTTAACCTCTGCCTCAATAATTTCAGCCTCGGCAACTACCGCTGGGATATTTGTAAAGTCTTGGTCTCTGAGCATAGATATCACCTGTTTAGTAGCACGAAGACCAGCGGCATTCGCCTCCATAGTAGGTACACCCATTGCCTCGTGAGGAGTCTTTACGATAACTTTTGTAGCTTTAGCAAGTGCGGCAGCTGCTGAGCCCCAAGAGATCACTCCAAATGCCTTAGCTTCATCTTGTGGAAATCCTCCCATCCATTGGTGGAATACTGTGGTCACCTTTGCATCACCAAATCCATACTTGGCTAGATACTCATTAGTTTGCTTCTTCAGGGCACGGATCGCAGCCACATCTTGGATGAGGTTACCACACTGACCATATCCCACTGTGAGGTCTTTAACACCTTGTGTGGCAGCAAGTAGTGCCTCAATAATCGCCACAGAGTTGGAGATACATGGAGGAATCAATGTGCCTGTAAGTGGCCCGAATGGCTCGCGGTTAATATCAACACCAGCTTCTGCATACATACCACACAGTCTATCTGTATACTGCCAATAGCGAATGGTTTTAGCTAGTGAGTGATCCTTAGAGTAGGGGATATTGTAAGAGATACCACCACCCTCGTAAGAGGTAAATCCACCTGCAATTGAAATCTCTGTTAGGAGTCGTGCATCGGGGGTACCATGTCTTACTTGCACTGGATTCCTCAAAGATGAGGTCACTGTACGGCAAATCTCTACTCCATAGTTTACAATTGGAAAACCATTAAGCATCGAGCGCCCGCTCTCCTTACTCTTCTCAATACCTACTTGTGCTTCGTTGTATCTATTCAGACGTGTGTAGCTATCAACAGTAGATGGAAGAAGATCTGCCTCACCTTCTCTCTCTAGAAACTGTAGGAGCTTAATGTGCTCATCATAAAGAGCTACACCTGCTCGAGGCTGAATCAATGTTACACCAGCTTTATCAGCTTTTTGGAGCTTCTCATCAAAGCGCTGTGACTTTGGAATCTTTTTCTGGTATTCTACGGCCTCTTCAAAGTCTACATGTGCACCAGTAGGCCATTGTTGTAAGACCTCTTCTCTCTCTTTTTGAAATTCTGCATCGCTAATGCGGACGTTACGGATTTCCATACTATAGTTTACTTATATATAAGTGTGGGTTGTTAATTGTCTTAATCTCATAAGGATAGAAGTTACTAAGCGTATCTTCTATGTAATTTAGTTCACCAAAACGAGCTCTTTCTTCATTATTTTAAGTGCCACGTCTGGTAGCTCTTGGCTGAGTAGCCCCATTGATGCCATAATATAAGTTTTGTCGATCATAAACTTTGGCTCCTTTGGTCTAGCAGCTTCAAAGTGTGCAGGATCAAACTGAGCCCCACTAAGCACAAATGCTGGGTCATCACTATGGATAATGGCTCCACCAATGCCCAACACATTTTCCACTTTAGTAAGGTCTTTCCCGTCAATGGTATATAGTTGACCCATAGGGGTATACACTGACTTCATATGTCCAACATGTCGATCAATTGCTATTGAGACAGCCCCTTTGGCTAGAGCCTTTTCCATCTTGGACTCTTTTTCGTCTGTGGCTCGTGTGGAGGGCTTTGCTACACAAGCTTTGACCCAATCCTGGAGCTCATCTGCTGTAAGTCCCAGCTCAGCACCTACATCATGTAGGTCAAGCTCATCAGCTAGTGATGAGAGGCTATACCTCATACCTAAGTCGCCCTCAACGGTACGCTTATTATGAGGCTCTGGAAGGCCTCTTTGTACAATATTAGCAGATTGTGGCTCACCCTTAGCAATTGAATAGACATCGGTAGTTGCTCCACCCAAGTCTACAGCCAGCATCTCTCCAATCCCTTCTTCGTTGCGTGTACCCATACTGAGTAGCTCGCAAGCTCTCAAAACTGCCAATGGGGTAGGGATGATTTCATTATTGGCCATTGCCTGAGCTTGGTGCAATCCTTTTGCATCAATGATTTGGTCAATAAATAGCTGCATGATACACTCTTTTGCAGGAATCACATTGAGCGTATTGAAGTCAGGCATTACGTTATCTGTAATGACGTGTGGCCTACCTGCTTCAGTCAGTATTCTGTCTACTTCTTCTGAAGCGTTTTTATTGCCTGCTACTACGATAGTGAAATTGCCTTTGACAGTCGACAACCTTTTGGCATTATTGATAACCGTTTCGCGATTACCTCCATCAGTTCCTCCACAAAGGAGTATCAAGTCAGGAGCAATCTGCTCAATTTCTTCGGCTTCTTTGCGACTAATCTCAAAGGAGTAGGTCTTAACCACCTTCGCTCCCGCACTACTAGCAGCTGTACGAGCTGCTTTGGCAGTTAATTCTGGGACAAGACCAGAGGCAATCATTTTGAGCCCACCTGCCGCACTGCTGCAGCACAGAAAACGGTCGTATTCCCAAGGAGATCCAAGTTTATTTGCAAGATCACTAAGGGCATTTGAGAGACCCTCCATCACATCAGTCTCAATAGTAGTAAAGGCGGCGCCTGTAGCTACTATCTCGCACTTGTCGGTGTCAATAGCTGTTACTTTGGTGTACGTGCTTCCAAAGTCAGCGGTAAGGTACTTCATCTTTTAATCAGATATTATTAAGTCGTTTGATATATGCAAATGCATAGAATTCAGACATAATGCTGAGAAGTACTATAGCCCAAAGATCTTATGTAGGTCTTCTATGGTTTTTTCGATTGGGGTATTTGGTGGATAAACACAGTCAAAGCCCATTTTCTTAAATCGAGCTTCTACATCTTTAAACTCCTGCTTACCTACAACGAGGTTGCCACCAGCTAATAGTGGTATATTCTTTAGACCAGCCTCATCGCACTTTTCCCTTAGGCCTTGGCAGTCAATCTCACCATGACCATAGAGCGAAGAGACGAGAATAGCATCAGCATTTGTCTCTATAGCTGCGTTAATAAATTCGCTTTGAGAAACCATCACTCCAAGATTAACCACCTTGTAGCCTGCTTGAGATAAGGCATAAGCGATGATTTTGTTGCCAACCGCATGAGCATCAGCTCCTATCACACCTGTTACAACGGTTTTTCCATTCATAGTCAATAAATACTCTTCTTGCTTTTGAGTTCGTATTCGGGTTGTAATTATTTTTCTGAGGCAAGTGGGTCGTTATTCCCGATATCCATACCCAAGTGTCCCTTTCTCATTATTTCCACAAAGATAAGTATAAAATAAGACTATAGCTCACTAATTCATCAATACTTGCTAAATAACAATTTCATATGCCGTTTGAGTGATATTTGGCAAAGAAGTCTGCTGAGTATAATGCTTCCTATAGTTTTTTTAGTGAACTTTACTTCAAAATAGAACTTCTTATTTCCAGACTCCACGTAGAAGTCAATCTCAGAGGAGTCTAGTCTTTTTCTTTCTTCTCAAACTGATATACCTGAGGCTCATTCTGTACTTGTTTTTGGATATGTGGTATTACTATTGAAAGTGTTTTTTCCAAACATAATGGCCCAAACAGATTGAGTGCCATTGCTTGTGATGAATTTAAATATGCAAAGCTATAATGTCGCTTTATGTTTACAGATTTCAGTAGTCCTAAAATATTGTTTTGATATCCGCGATTAATAATATTCTTATCTGCATCGTTTGTAGGCAGAATGTGAATGTAATATCTTTTTCCATACTTTCCTTTTTCATTCCCAAGCTCTTTAATTCTTTTGATCCGATACTCCTTAAGGTACTGAATTACTTTATCCCGGCAATTCATAACTCTCAGTTTTACAAATGGCTATTGCTAATTTCTTTTTTTTTGTTTGATAGTTTATTATTCAATACCACAAATGTACTCTTTTGATTTTTTTTCATACAAAGCTTCTGCTTGTCACTAGATTTCACAGATTGGGTGATGATCGAGAATAAAATTGGGCTTCGTTTTGGCTGCCAAGATAATTCTAGGTAAATTCGCAAATATATTGTTTAATCTAATTGAAAAAACATGAAAAGGCTACTATCTATTATTCTATTAGCACTCATCGTGAGCTCATGTAATTCAAGGGTGGACCTTGGATACACACCAGAGGCTTCTGACGCTGAAACAATTCAAGTATCTTTTAATGGCCTCCTTGGTGGCTTTTCACAAGGTGGGTTGAAAAGCTATCCAACTGGAACTGCAGAAAAGCTAAAACATCGCATCCATTTTAGTGGTATTCGCATAGTGCTTTACTCGGTAGATAAAGACGACCCCTCTCAGCCAGATAAGGTGGCTTACGTATTTGATAAGGATGTAAATGCTGCAGCAGGAGTATTCTCGGGTGCTGACTACCTTTCCTCTCTAGAATCAAGTGTCGAAGGTATCACTTTCCAGATAAGAGGAGCTGAAAAAATCAAGGCAGATAACTACCTTGTATACTACTTTACATCATGCAATGACCAGCTCAAAAGTGCCACGACTGTGGGCAAGCCTTTTTCTGAGATTACTGGCACATTAAATTACGATCGCCAAAAAGACTTTGACCATAATAGGCTGATTAATAACATCTACCACAGCCCCGAACCAATTAAGATCTCCAAATCTCTATTCGACGATAATGCTATTAATAAAACATACCAACTACCAGCACCAAAGCTTACTGCTATCAATGCGTTACTCTCTGTTAAGTGGAAAAATGCAGTCAAAGATGATAAATATGAGATTCTAGGTGATTATATTTTGGTTTCACCCGACGTACAAAATCTGAAGTACATTTTGTTTCCTGAAGTAGATGAGCATCTCAAGTCAAAATTTCAAGTGTACTATCCCATCGACCCCAATTATGGTGGGTTTAGCACAAAAAGTATAGAAGAACTTACAAATGAGTTCCTTTATCTTGGCACCTATACAAGATGGGCAAGATCAAGCCACGACACAAACTTTACGAGTAGCTATCGACCCATCCCTGAGAATACGGTAGCCTCATCTGAAACAAGTGCCAAAGTTATTACAAGAGTCCTTCTCAGTGTTAAGATGTTTCCTAAAAGCCTTAAGTCGCAACTCTCTTCTACACAATTAGAATCTCCCGATCTTGGCTGGGTCAATTATAAGGGAAAGCCCTATCTTGATACAGACTTCTTACAGTTGTATCAAAGCCTAGTTAAAAAGAGTAATCCTAGTAATGAAGAAAAAGAGCTTTTGGAGATCGCTAGCCGTATTATGAACAGCTCAAACAATGGATTAGCGAAAAAAGGATATCAGGATGATGATATTCAATATTTCTACCACTCCTTAAATTACTTTTCGTTCCCTATAACTCATACCAACTTGGATACCGTAGGTGGGTCTATCGATAATGGCGGGTATTTTGGTGTCGTACGCAACCACCATTATGAGTATATCATTAATTCCTTTTCCACAATAGGTAATGCTTCACCATACAACTTGTCTTATGACCTAGATTACTTCACCGATCGATTCATTTCCACATCTTGTGAAATAGGCGACATGAAGGAGATCGTCAACGAGATAGATGTGCTATAATCCCCTTTATCACTTGAATCATTAACGGTATATTGACAACCAGATGTAGCTTATAAGACCGCTCAGTGCCTATCTCTGAGCGGTCTCTTTGGGTATAACGGGCATATCATACCGAAAGCAGGTCAGAAAACTTTCGTTTCCCGATCTACTTGATTCCCACAAAAACTTCCCAAGACCATAATAACATAGAATATCGGATGAGGCATAATTATGTACTGAAAATCAAAACAAGACCAAGAAAAGACACTAGAACAAGACCACACTAGCTGTATGGCTGTAGAATAATAAGTAAATCGCACTAGCAATTTGAATCTACGTCAAGAAAATCAACATGATTCCTTTGTATACTTGAAATATTTATGTACCTTTGCAAAGCTTTGAAAGCGGGATCTGCTAGCTCAGTAGGTAGAGCACAACACTTTTAATGTTGGGGTCTTGGGTTCGAGCCCCAAGCAGATCACAGTTTAATTTCAGTCCTCCTTCAGAAGGAGACAATATTAAAGCTCTTCAATCTACCTCTTTCATCGGTAAATTGAAGAGCTTTTTGTTTTTTGCAGTCACTGCATCTTTTCCAAGACTCTCTACAAAGACCACATATATCTCTCCTCCAAAATAGGCTTCATTTCACAATAGAAAAAGGGTGCTAAAGTGCTGAAATCCACACTTTAACACCCTTTGAGCCTCTTGCCGGACTCGAACCAGCGACCGTCTGATTACAAATCAGGAGCTCTACCAACTGAGCTAAAGAGGCGGGGGGGTAAGCTATCTACATCGCGCCGCTACAACCAGCTACCCTTGCTGCGATCAAGCCCTGGGGGAGTTCACCAGGAGCTGGCCGTGCAGGACTTACCCGTAACGATTGCAAAGGTACCATTATTTTTTGTCGCTACCAAATGAATACCTTTAAAAGTGGTCCAGCTTGGACTTGAACCAAGGACGCCCTGATTATGAGTCAGGTGCTCTAACCAACTGAGCTACAGGACCAATCAAATAGATGCTTTGCGTGCATTACACGAAATCTCCGCATCCTCTCGTTTTTCGTGTTTGCAAAGATAGCAATAATAGTTTTCTCAGGCAAGTGTTTACGAAAATATTTTGCTTTTGGATCTATATAATAGGAGTGATGCGCCTTGGTAGGTTATGCAGCTTCTATCCAAATGCGTTTTTATAGCAAGTCTAAGCATTAAAGGGCGTTCCCGACTGATTTATAGATTGTGAAGTGAATAGAAGTATAGTAAAAGTTGTATCTTTGCCTATATGTAAACTAGATTAGTGCCGATATATGAGAATTTGTTTATTAGGATATGGAAGAATGGGGCACGAGGTGGAACAAGTTGCTCTATCTCGTGGTCATAAGATTGTAGCTACAGTTGACTCCGATTGGGATACTCTCCCAAGTTGCGATATTGTGATTGAATTTAGTCGTCCTGAAGCTGCATTTAATAATATAACTAAGTGTATCCAACAAGGGCTTCCTATCGTGTCGGGAACCACTGGATGGCTAGAGCAGTGGGGCAAAGCAGTTGATTGCGTGAAGCAGAATAACGGCACACTTTTTTACGCATCTAACTTTAGTGTTGGGGTTTATCTATTCCGACTGATTAATACCTATATGGCAAGGCTGATGAACCATTATCCCAACTACCTACCAACTGTTGAAGAGACACATCATATCCATAAGCTAGATTATCCGAGCGGTACTGCACTCACCATTGCCAATGAGATGCTTGAGTATCTAG
Source organism: Porphyromonas sp. HMSC077F02 (assembly GCF_001815465.1). Classification (NCBI taxonomy): domain Bacteria; kingdom Pseudomonadati; phylum Bacteroidota; class Bacteroidia; order Bacteroidales; family Porphyromonadaceae; genus Porphyromonas; species Porphyromonas sp. HMSC077F02. The sequence continues at coordinate 25,130 of NZ_KV820692.1, forward strand.
ATTCGAAGTCGGAGACTTTGGCGTATCTAGAACCTAATAAAGTCCCTACTCATAGGGATGACCAACTTTTGATCACCTCGATACGTAAAGATAGTGTCCCTGGTACCCATGTAGTTAAGTATGAGAGCGAAGAGGATGTTTTAACCCTTTCTCACGAAGCAAAGGGTAGAAAAGGTCTAGCACTTGGTGCCGTATTAGCTGCCGAATTTGTGGTGGATAAAAAGGGTATTTATGGAATGGAGGATTTAATTCAATTAGACTAAGTTATTATGGAAGAGAAGAAAAGAATAGATTGGAAGGGAGTTTCCAAAAAACAATGGATTAAAGCTGCAATTTGGGGCGTCATTATCCTTTTGTTTTCAATCTGGGTGAGTAGTGCTTGGTTTTTCCTAATTGTTTATCCTTTCATCTTTGATATTTATGTTACCCGCTTTATTCCGTGGCGGTGGTGGGAGAAGTCTTCAAGTTCTGTAGTGAGGGGAATTATGGGACTTGTTGAGGATTTAATCGTTGTATTAATCATTGTGCACTTTCTAAACCTCTTTGTGTTTCAGCAGTTTAAGATACCTTCAGGCTCCCTTGAGAAAACAGCTTTAATCGGTGATCATCTTTTTGTAAGCAAGTTAAGTTATGGTCCTAGGGTTCCGATGACTCCCTTGGCATTTCCTCTATTTCACAATCAATTTCCTGGGGGGGGTAAAGCATATTTGGATAAACCACAATGGAAATATCATAGAGTCAAAGGCTTTGGAAAGGTAAAGATGAATGATATCGTTGTGTTCAATTTCCCGGTAGGAGATACAGTAGCCCTAAATGTCACGAACCCCGACTACTATACCCTTAAAAGGCAGTATGGGAGAGACCGAATATGGAGCGATAAACAAACGTTTGGAGAGGTGGTGTATAGGCCTGTGGACATGCGCGACCACTATGTCAAAAGAGCTGTAGGAATGCCAGGCGACTCGCTTCAGATCATAAATAATTCGCTATACATCAATGGGCAATTGATGAAAGAGCCTGAAAAACTCCAGTATAATTATTTCGTTGAGACTAATGGTAATCACTTCTCAGCAAAAGAGCTTCAAGACTTGGGTATTAATGAAGATGATATCGTATTATTAGCAAATCAAACCTTTGTGTTCGATAATGATACTCTAGGCACTTCTGGGGCATTGTATCATTTCCCTTTAACTAAGGAAGTGAAAGAAAAGCTAGAGCGACACTCTATAGTTACCAAGATTATTGTAGAACCTTCTCCATCAGCGGATCAATTTTACACTTTCCCAATAGACATGGAAACAGGTTGGACTCGAGATAATTATGGACCCCTATGGATTCCGAAGAAAGGTGCTACTATATACCTCACTCCCGACAACCTACAGCTGTATAAACGCTGCATCACAAATTATGAAGGTCACGATTTAGTCGTAAAAGATAGCATTATCTATATTGATGGCATTGCATCTGACACTTATACATTTGAGATGGATTATTACTGGATGATGGGCGATAATAGGCACAATTCACTAGACTCTCGTAGCTGGGGTTTTGTTCCTGAGGATCACATCGTCGGGAAACCGATGTTTGTATGGCTCTCTTGGGATAAGGATAAAGGTGGTGTGAGGTGGAATAGATTTTTTACCACTCTGCATTGATGGGGAGAGAAAAAAATAAGAGTTATAGGTCTTCAAGCATAGTTTGGTTATGGTTGATTTTGCTTGCGTTCCTACTTATCCTGATAAAGTTTTTCTTCATTGGCACCTATTACATTGAGGAAGATAGCACGACACAAAAGAGTTTGATAATCGTCTCTATCCAGTCAAAACCAAAGGTTGAGGGAGATATTATTCTCATTGAACTCACGAATGGGGAGCTAGCTCCAGCCGAATACATCTCTCACACAAAAGAGACGTACAAAGTCCGCATAGGAGGTGAAGAGAAATGGATCAAGACAAAGAATATAAAGGGTAAGATGATAAAATCATTTAGACTATGATGACTTTGCCAACTGCCTTTCTGCCCAACTTGCCCTATTTATTTCTTCTCGCTCACAATAAGGTGAGTGGAATATACGTGGGTGAACAGTATGAAAAACAAACCTTTAGAAATAGGACTAACCTTATGGGCCCCAACGGAAAGGTAACCTTCACAATACCAGTAGAGAAGATTGGATACCCATCACCCTCTACATATGAGGTTTGTATCTCCGAGCATGGTCAATGGCGGAATAAACTTTGGCAAATGCTTAGAAGCAACTATTGCTCCACACCATATTGGGAGCATTATTGTGAATCAATCCAAGAGCACGTCTTCAACCCAGCTCATCGCTTAGTGGATTACAATCACGATTGGTTAGCTTTACTTTGCAAGTTAATTGGTATTGACACCCCTCCTTTGGTCCATACCCAAGATGATTCACCAATTATTTTAACGGATTTTTATAACCCCCAACATCATCTTTTTTCAAGAAGATACTGGCAGGTATTTGAGTACAAATTCGGGTTTCAACCGAATTTATCAGCCCTAGATATGCTACTATGTATAGGTCCAGAGAGTAGGCTTATACTTTTCGAAGACGAACCGATCGCATAGCATGGTCCATTCCTTTTTCAAGGATTAAGCTTGATCTGAACTTAGTCGGTAGGATATTTTCATATAGGTTTTTAAGGTTAATCTCTTCCCAGATCTGGTTCGCAATTGCTTTCGCCTCCTCTAATGGCAAGTCAGCAAATCTTGTAAAAAATGAATCAGGATTATTGAAGGCAGTTTGCTGAAGCTTGATAAATCGGTCCACATACCACCTTCTAATGTTTTCTACATCAGCATCTACGTAGATAGAAAAGTCAAAAAAGTCCGAAACAAATACTTGCTGCGTGGCTTCCATTCTATCCGGATCTACCTGCAATACATTAATTCCCTCCACGATCAATATATCTGGTTGGTCAATGACCTGTACTTCATCTGGGATAATATCGTAGAATAGATGTGAGTACACTGGCACTTCCAAGTATCTTTTACCACTTTTTACTGAAAAAAGGAAGTTGATCAATCGCTTTGCATCATAGCTTTCAGGGAAACCTTTGCGATCCAAGATTCCTCTTTTTTCCAGCTCAGCATTGGGCAAGAGAAAGCCATCGGTAGTCAGGAGATCCACCTTAGGGCACGACTGATCCATTGAGAGAAGTTTTTGAAGCACTCTTGCCGTAGTACTCTTCCCCACAGCGACACTTCCAGCAATCCCAATTACGAAAGGGACATTATGAGACGGCTTATGGAAAAACTCATCATACTCATTGTGTAGTCTCTTAAAGTGAGTGATATGAATTTGGAGCAATCTGCAAAGTGGCAGATATATATCACTAATTTCAGACTCAGTTAGTGGTTCATTGAGAGCTCTTAATTTACTCAAGTCGATCTGAGAAAAAGGGAAATCGGGATGGCTATCAAGCCGACTCCATTCATTGCGAGTAAAAGTGCGAAAAGGTGAAAAAGTTGAGTTTTGCATTGTTTTGCTACTTTAATCTACCGTGCTAAACAATAAGACTCTGTGGAGTGCTGTTCAACCAAAATCGTTTTTTTTGAACCGCCACAAAACCACTTATCCCATTGGATGAAAAGGTCAGACAAATATAGTGATTACGCTTAGATTTCATACATGTTACAAATTGTGACGCAAATGTACCTATTTTCACCAACATATACCCCTACAATCAAATCTATTCACCCAGGAATAATCACCAATTATTATTATGAATTCTAATTAATTTATTATCTTTGCGACGTCAAAGACAAACCATAACAGTTTGCCGAAGTGGCTCAGTTGGTAGAGCAACGCATTCGTAATGCGTAGGTCACGGGTTCGAGTCCCGTCTTCGGCTCAAAGTATACAGGCAAAAGCATATGGTTATAAGGGAGTGCTGGCTAGCATTTCCTTATTTTTTTTGATAAGCTTGTTGTAGATACTATCTAATTGAAGCGGAAATAATGGGTAAGCAATACTCCTTTGATCTATGAGGAATCGAGAGTATTGCAATGTGCATATCAAAATAGTTATTGCAAAAAAACAACATATTGTACTTGGCAAATAGTCGGCTTTTCCCTACATTTGTGGAGAAAAGCATTGTTGTAATAACAAACTCTTAGGAGCGGGTCTCTTTTGATACTTCTCCGATGAGCAAAACCTATTAAAAGACCACTATGATTATTTGCATTCCAAAGGAGATAATGCACGGTGAGAGCCGAGTATCTGCAACTCCTGAAACTGTAGAGAAGTTTGTAGCCGATGGTGCTACAGTCTATGTAGAGGCTGGTGCTGGTGAGCCTTCATTTCACCACGACAATGACTATGTAACTGCTGGTGCTCAGCTTTTGACTGATACTGAAGAACTGTACCAAAAGGCAGATGTTATTCTTAAAGTCAAAGAGCCTCTATTCAATGAGAGACTTGGAAAGCATGAAGTAGATATGATGCATGAAGGCCAGGTGTTGATTACCTTCATACACCCTGCATCACCTGTAAATCACGACATGGTACGCAAGCTGGCTAAGCAGGGCGTTATTGCTTTGACGCTTGATGGCATTCCACGCATATCCAGAGCTCAAAACTTAGATGCGCTCACCTCTATGAGTACCTGTGCAGGGTATAAGGGCATCTTACTAGCCGCTAATGAATTGGCTTACTTTATGCCTCAGATGTTTACTGCTGTAGGTCAAATCAAACCTGCTAAGGCAATGGTTATAGGAGTGGGAGTTGCTGGTCTTCAGGCACTAGCTACTGCACGTCGCCTCGGTGCTATCACCTACGCTGCAGATATTCGTCCTATGGCTCTGGAGCAAGCCACTAGTTTGGGAGCTAAGCCAATTGAAACGGGCGTACCTGCAGAATTGGCAATTGCCGAAGGAGGGTATGCCAATAGCTTACCAGCGGATGTGCTAGCTAAGGAGCGTGAGATGCTATTCCCTACTATCAAGGAGATGGACATCGTATTCTGCTCTGCACTTGTTCCAGGTAAGATTGCCCCAACGCTTATCACAGAAGAGATGGTTAAGCAGATGAAGCCTGGCTCTGTGATCGTGGATATCTCTATTGACCAAGGTGGAAACTGTGAAATCACCCCTCCAGGAGAGACAGAGAGGAAGCACAATGTAACTCTTATCGGCATTAAAAACATTCCTGGTCTGCTGCCTAACAGCTCCACATGGATGTTTGCTCAGAATGTTTACAACCTCGTGAAGTACCTTACCAAGGATGGCAAGATTGCTCTTGATATGAGTGATGAGATTTGTCAGAAGATCCTTGTAACTCGTGATCATGAGATCGTACATCAAGGCACACTTGAGGCAATGAATAAGTAATTAATGCACGCTAAAGGAGGTATACTTCGGACCTATTGTCCGCCAGTATACCTCCTTTAACTATTTACCAATTGTATATGAGTCCAATATTATTAGTACTGGTATTCATAGTATCCTCTGTTGTTGGGTACTTTGTGATTAAGAAAATACCAAGTTTGCTCCACACCCCACTTATGTCGGGAATGAATGCTCTCTCTGGAATTACAGTAGTTGGTGCCATAATCAGCCTACTTCAGTTTGTTGGCTTCACAGAGCTGACTAGGTGGTTTGGAGGTGCTGGAATCATCAATACAGCAATAATTATCTCTGGTATTGCTATTCTCTTGGCCATGATCAATATTGTAGGTGGTTTTGGGGTTACAGAGCGTATGCTCCGGATGTTCAAGTCTAAAAAAGGCAACGAGAAAGGAGGTAAGTCATGAGTGTGTTTCTATGCTATCTTATTCCTATTCTCGTTGTTGTGGGACTATGGATGATGAGTCGAGTTCCCACTGCAGTACAAGGCAACCGATTGAGTATCATTGCGATGATACTTGCGATATTAGTTGCTTTTTCTGGTGGTAGTCTTACAGCCATCTTGGTTGCATGTCTATTCTTGCTATTGGGTGGTGCTATCGGACTTGTGCTAGCACGCAAAGTGACTATGATTCAGATGCCACAAACTGTGGGGCTACTTAATGGTCTAGGTGGTGCTGCATCAGCACTCGTCGGTATTGTAACACTTGGTGTTACTTCTGTATCAGCTAGTATTGTTGGTTTTTTTCAGCAACCCACCTTCCATTTTGAGGCTTTTACTGCTGTACTTGCCATTGTTATCGGTATGGTAACACTTACTGGGAGCCTCGTAGCAGCTGGAAAGTTGCATCGAGTGTTAAAGCAACAACCTGTCATATTACCCTTTCATAGTTTGATAATGTTAGGATTACTTGTGCTATCCTTAGTTATGCTTATATGGGGTGGATGGTTCCTTAACACCGATAACTTCATTTGGATTGCACTCCTTACTGTGGTGGTTTCAGGCCTCTTTGGATGGATTTTCACTATTCGAGTAGGTGGTGCTGATATGCCTATAACCATTTCACTTCTCAACTCTCTGAGCGGTGTAGCTGGTGGTATAGCGGGTATGGCAATTGGCAATGTAATGCTGGTAGCGATAGGTGGTATAGTGGGGGCTTCTGGATTGCTTCTCACGCAAGTGATGTGTAAAGCGATGAATAGGAGCTTACTTGATATTCTATTGGGCAAAACATCTGCACCAACTCAAGCAAAAAAGAGTTCTACTCCACCTCCAACACCTAACGCAGTGCCTCAAGCTTCAAAAGAGAGCACTCTAAGTGAGGAGATGAAGGCCGCTAAGAGCGTTATTATCGTACCAGGGTACGGTATGGCATTGGCTCAAGCTCAGCATCAAG
>NZ_KV820693.1:0-2125 GCF_001815465.1 Porphyromonas sp. HMSC077F02
TCTCTTTTTACTCTTGCGATTCTTTTCTGCCATAATTTCGCATGGTTTATGTGTCTACTATTTCAGGAGAGGACAGTCCTCAATGGCATTCCGTAAAGGAGCACTTATCGTTCAAAATAGTGACCTTCATCATCAAATCTATTGAGAAATTCTTCAAGAGAGTCTGCAATTTTTTCATTTATATATATAATTGCATTTTTCCCTTTATCTTCGTTATCAGCAATAAGCAAATAGTTACCTTCTACGACTTCAAAAAATATCTTGTAATTCTCAAACTTTTTATGACCATAATAATCTAACGTAGGATCATCAGTGTAATAATCTTCCCTTAAGTTTATTTTGCAAAATTCAGACGGAGAGTATAATCGATCAATCGAATATGAATCAGGGGTATCAAAGAAAAAGCCGTATCCTATATTTTCGTAAAAAAGGAGTAGCTCATGAGGAATAAATATTTTTTCCTTCACTTCATTTAATTCATCCTGAGTTACTTTGTGAAACATATGTCGAGTAGTTTTTTCCCCGACTCCCGTAATATATTTTTTAAACTTGTCAAACATTGTAAATATAATTAATTAAATAATTTTCGACTAAGGGAATCTTTTCCATGGATTTCACCTTGATGTTGATCTGGATATTTAGCTGGATGGCTGTTCCACCACTCATTTGGCCCCCCTTATTGTTGTTCAATTATATGATGTAATTGATACCTTTGTCCATTTTCATCAACTGGCCACTTTTGATGTGTGTTTTCTTCCCACTCTTTAATCATTTGGTAGTATCCCCAAAAGTGTGTAAGGCAGAATGCTCCTTTGAATTGCGAATGTACTTTATTCGCTTTGCTTCCCATAAACAACAAAGATAGACCAATAAAGTATAGATTTCTCCTATTATCATACATTGTAGAGGGGTTGAATGGATGGTAATTGTTCCTTCAGTTTAATATAGTATGGAAGCCAGTCTTTGTATTGATCTCTATAGAAAATTTCATCACACATCAATATCTTATCATTTAATCCATTATCATTACATAGCTTTGAAATAATTAAGCCTCTGAGTTGAGCATCTAGAGCACCAGAAAGAATTCCGACTCCTCTATCTTGCCAAACCTTACCCTCCAATGTTAGTTCATTCATCCTCTTTAATATATTTGGAAGAGAGGAATAATGTTCTATAAAGTGCTTGCCCTTTTCCTCATAATAGTTGATGTAAGAGTTCGCAAAATCGAGTAAATTAACCTCATTATCTAATTTCCTGGGATCATTCATGCTAAAGTTAACCTTGTCAGAGACTGTAGATAAAAAATACTTCTTTTCATCATAAAAAAACCTCTTTTTAATTGCTGCTTTCCCAAAAAGTGAAATGATGTTTTCTTCCACATTGGCAATTGAGATACTAACACCTGATATATATATCCCCCCCCAGATCCAAAAATTTTATAAAGAATGTCACTACGTAGTTTTCGGTTTTCATTACATATGTCGGATCTCCACCACTTTTAACGCCCTTGTATCCATATTTGTCAAAGTGTGAATCAAAAGCCCCAAATACGATTCCCTTTTTCTCTGATTTAACCATATTATCTTGCAATATCTATTCTTTGTATTTCAACACTTAAAAGATTATCAATACCATGGTCGTGTATTCTATATATGTTATCTGCCTTTATCTGTTTTTCTTTTGTGTTAACATTCAAGTTTTCTCTGCCATACATAACTCTCATTGTTTGATGTTTATTCTTAACAATCGCCCTAAAGCCTTCTATTTGTCTTTTGGTATAAGAGGTAGTGCCGCTGAGTTTGTTTTCTATTATGAAAGCATCGACTATGTTGTCAAAAGCGTCATACTTAATCAATGCGATGTCTGCTTTCATATACCCATTAGCCGTTTGACATTTTGAGGCACTTCATTTAGCCATTGCCTCATTTCTCTTTTAATTTCTATTCCATACATTATTTACGTTTGTATTATCTCATTTTGGGCATTAAGATTTAAGAAAGGGATTCGGTTTATTTTCGAGGTAGTCTATTAGATTGACGAACCCTTCTTTGCTCAACGGGGCTTCGGTGATATATTTTGGATCAGAAAAATCCTCTTCAATAAAAGCTTCCAGCCCTTTCTTGTA
>NZ_KV820694.1:0-1492 GCF_001815465.1 Porphyromonas sp. HMSC077F02
ATGGTTTGTGTGTCTACTATTTCAGGAGAGGACAACCTCTTCACTCCTCTGTAGAAACGCCAACACTCCTCTATAAATACCCTCCGTCTTATCTATAGACCACATCTACTTCATGTCAACTATTTCAAGAGAAGACACAATTTCTTATCTAATCATAAAAAGCGATACTTTCTAAGAAGTCGTAGGGTACTTCATATTTTTCTAATGGCTGTACTGGAAGTAGAGCTTTCGGAATAAGCTTGCTATTAATTTCCACTTCCATACCCAGTATCCATGCGAGCTTGGCATATCCAAGCGCCGGCATTGAGATATACTTTTTTAGGAGAGGATCGTCATTTCGTTTCTGATGAATCTTCGGACTGACCATTTCCTGTAGAATCACTTCACATTTCTCCTTGTCCTTTTTCAGTAGTGCCTTGAAGAAGTTTACATCATATTGCATTGTGTTGTTCTGATTTTTACCATCAAACCACACTCTTTCCATTATCTCAATATTCCTTTGTATCAATTCCTCATTGCCCAATATGAACTGCTGAACTGTATGAACAAATACACAACCGTCATCGCCTGCCAATACATGATCCTCCATCGTACGGTCTATTCTTTCTCTGGTGTTATCGTCTAGATAGAAGTCTGTAAAGGTAAGATGAGCGAACCGCTCCTTTAGAAATGGAATATTATCGCTCAACATGGCATAACCTATAGAGCGCAGGTTATACACGAACTGACTGTCGTTAAACTCAATAATATCAAATGCACTTAACAAACCACAATTATATAAATATTGTTTGGCTTTAGTTAGACTATGTTCTTCAAAAAAAGAATATAGAGCAAATATCAAATTGTCCTGGTTTAATCTTTCAACTCCACTACTAGTCAATGAATAGTAAGTCAAAAAACGTTTTTCTCTTTCTTTGCTACTAAAATAAATATCCGCCAAATTTCTCATAATCAAAAATCATTTGAAAGTTTAACAAAATAACTTGTCCCATCGCTTTTATCTATCGCGAAAACATATCGCCCAACAATATTTTTATTTTCCATTGCTATGGATAGTTTTTCATGAATGCCACCTTTTCTGTATAATTTTTCGGATACATGATTAAACACCCACTTTATACGGTAGTATCCCCAAAAGAGTGTAAGGCTGAATGCTCCTTTGAATTGCAAATGTACTTTATTCGCTTTGCTTCCCATAAACAACAAAGATAGACCAATAAAGTATAGATTTCTCCTATTATCATACATTGTAGAGGGGTTGAATGGATGGTAATTGTTCCTTCAGTTTAATGTAATTTGGTAGGTATTCTGAGATATCTTTTGTGGAAAAATTTTATCCACATATTCGATTTTCTCATCCATCTTTGGATCATTACATAATTTTGAAATAATAAGCCCTTCAAAAAGATGTGGAACTCCACCACAAAGTATTCCAGTCCAATATTCTCCAAATGCAACAAGTTCATCCATTCTTTTTAGCACATTTGGCAGA
>NZ_KV820694.1:1592-6221 GCF_001815465.1 Porphyromonas sp. HMSC077F02
ATGTCTCAATAAATTGCTTACCATCGTTTTCTAAATAGTCTATTACCCAATCGGTAAATATCTTTAGTTCACGGTAATTGTCAATTATTTTGTAGATAAATGGATTTTTGCTTTTGTCATTAATGGTTGGATGAATATTCGCTTGTCTAAAATCGATCAAAGGATTGTCTAAATCAAATACTCGCTTTAGTATTTTCGTCACTTCTTTTAATTCAATATAATATTTTGAGAAATATAAATCTCCCATATCACTAAAGTTAAGATAAAACTTATATTTCGCATTATCTTTATCCAACATATAGTAGGGGGCCCCACCCGTCTTAGTTGCACGATACCCTTGTGGCTTGAGCAACTGATCTAATTGCTCAAAAACATATTTTTTCTTTTCGCTCTTTAACATTATCTCTATGAATTACTTATTCTATTTATATTGACAGTGGCTGCATGACACTATAGGAGAGGCCTGTCTGTCGCTGTCTGGTACGGTAGATCTCTATACCATAGGCAAATGCAGACTGAGGAGCTATACCATTATCGGGCAGCTCTTTTAGCACAAATTCGTATTCGGTACCCGATACTCCCTGATGACGTGGCATCCATTGGAACTGTACCTGAGTAAAGGGCTCGTGATAAGGAATAACCTCATTGGGGCGAGGGTAATTGAGGATAGGAGGATTTTTGATATCTAACCAAGCTCTTCCGGTATGCCATGCAGAGAGAGGGCGACCGGTATGGTATTCTACAACCTGTACGGAGAACTCTGTCATACCCACCGGTAGACGGCCGTTGTCTAATCGACCACTCAGACGGATGTGGTCAGGTTGTAGATATGGGGCTATATCTATAGAAGTGAGGCGGAGAGGAACATTGGGGGAGAGCTCAAGGATAGGATAGACGATCTCGTCACGAGACTCAAGGCTGAAGTTCATCCCGTTTTTCACCCGCACTCGCAGACGTGCCTGCAACAACGGCTGCTCCAAGTCTCGATTGAGAAGTGTCACGACAAGGCGATCCTGGCTACCACCATAATAGTCAGACAAATACAGCCCATAGGGAGGAAGCACTTGCACCGTCCCATGAACAGGATAACGTACCTGTGCAACAGATACTTGATAGTTGATGCCAGCAATGGTACTCAGAATAATACACGCAAAGAGTAGCTTATGCATTACGCACAAGCTAAATAGTTTTGTATGTCTATTTCGTCTCATATATTTTTATTCCTCTCTAAACTTTTTTATGCATCTTACATTTCCAGACCAATTCAGTCGTTTTTATTTTTATCGTTAATTCTATGTTTTATTACACTATGTAATTACCTATTATTCAAAATAATAACATCGACTTAAAACTCCGCAACTTCACTCCATCGAAGTCCATATATTCTATTATTCAAGTTTCATAACGTCGCTTGACCAATGTCCTGTACTTTTGTTTAGATATAGTAATTTTATAATGTTGTATTTGACTTCTCATAAATGTATAGATTTCTGCCTGAATCTGCAATATACATTCTATTCTGATGAAATTGAATCTCAAGCACCGAATGGACACCCAGTACATTCGCCCATTCTCGGATACCTGTGTTAATATTAATGGCTCCTATCGCAAACACCCCACCTTCGAGTCTCATCCCATGGTAGAGATACCCAGCATAAAGGCGGTTTAAGCCCATCTCTGCATCGTACTTTTCACCTTGATATTCAAGTTTATCCATCTCAATGTAATTAATCACCTCACCATTATCCAAATCAACCTCCATATAACTGGACGCATAACAACCGTATGCTTTGTTATCAATGATAGAGATAGATATCAGACCACGGGGAAGTCGTTGTAAATAAAGAATATCTCCTGTATTGATATTTAGTCGCACAATGAATATATCCGTAAGGACAACAACACTATCACCCTTGTATTCATGTATGTCTCTAATATTACCTCTTTCTATTGTACCAAACAACCAGCGGTACTGAGTCATCTCTCCGATATCCTTCTGCCACAGAAGGGAAAAATCAATTTTACTATACGAATATATCCATCCTTCCTTTACTGTAACAATATGAGTATCATTATTTATTCCGAAACTACCTTTGATTTCTCCGATGGACAGAGGAATGATTTGATTGGTATTTAGATTATATAGGAACTGATTGTTGGGAACAAAGTCGAATATATGATAGTAAATAGATGATTTTATATATTGGGGAAGTTTATTTAATCCATAAAAATATGTATCTACAACAAACTCTTTTTTTGTATTGAGGTTATAGATTTTTGTTACGTTGTTCTCCGGTCCAGTATAAATAACCTGATCTTCTATAATAGCATACTGGTTTATTGCCATTTCCTCGGATGTGAACAAAACTTCATTTTGATGATTTTTGACTACCAGTAATGCCTTTTTAGACTTGACTAAATAGGAGAAATACTTCTCCCATACATAAAACCCATATCGGTCTTTTCTTTTTTCTATTAGTTTGTACATAACTATTCTACTACATTAAAAATCATGTCAAATATTTTGTCATTCTCCAATTTTCTTAATAGACTTTGTGCATCTTCTATGTTATCGTCCCCAAATGTCTTGCGGATTTTGTTTAGCGAGATGAGGTCATCACATATCAAATTAATTTCATCCACTGGGGTAGTATCCCAAAAAGAGTGTAAGGCAGAATACCTCTTTGAACGGTAAATGTACTTATTTTTTTCGCTTTGTTTCCCGAAAAACAACAAAGATAGACCTATAAAGTATAGATTTCCCCTATTATCAAACATTATAAAGGGGTTGAATGGATGGTAATTGTTCCTTCAGTTTAATGTAACCATTCATTCTTATTTCGATTAGTAAAAACAAATAGCGAAAAGAAAAGAGAACAATTTCCACTATACAAGTTGGTTAAGCAAAATTTTATACTGTTTTATTCTAAGCCAAACCATTAAAGTCAAACACGTTGGAGACAGGACTATTAATGGTATAACACCGTATAAAGGATAATTGACAATGCTATTATAAATAAAAACGTAAAAATATAGCAACCAAAAGAAAGCATCAAAAACAAAATATGATTTCTTGAATTTGCACTTGTTGAGCCTTAAAATTATAGGCACTATAATATATCCTATGAAAGCAATAAAAACGAAACAATAATATAGCCAATTCTCACCAAAATCAAGCATGAGAATTCTTCTACAACCTGGTCTATTATCCAAGTAATCCGAGAAATCTATATTAAGCCCCTTACTAATATAAGGTTTTAAATAATCTAATTTCCCAAAAGCCCTTTCAACTTTATGCGTCCAATAGTCGTCATAAATCAATGTATTCAAGCATGTTACGTATATTATCGCAACTAGAAGAGCAAAGTAATGGAAGTTTAACTTCAAAGCTTTATTCATACTCGATTCCATCTTTGTAAAACTTTATTGTCTTTAGCCAGTTCAAAAGCATAAGCAGGATCATCCTTCAAGTATTTCCATATCTCTACATTTTCTGCTGAAGCCAATAGAGATTTAAGCTCTGCACCAGTTGAGTAAGATGACAAGTCTTTGTTCAGCAGTAACTTGTAGTCATTATCCCAACCTCGAATGATATCTTAGACATTTTGCGGCACTTCATTTAGCCATTTGTCCAAGTTCTCGAACAAATTCTCTCTGTTGGCTAGTCTCCAGAGTTCATCCTCTTTACAGTATAGATCTACCTATAAAGCGACTCGGATGATTCCTTATTTCTTCAACTAATTTGTTTAAGTAAGTTTGACCGTCTTCATGATACTGTAGTAACTCATTAGAGTCTAGCTGAATTATCAAATCATACAATGCAACACTTCCACAAAGGACTGACAAATAAAAATTTTCACCCTCTTTATAGAATGTGTATTCCCATTCTCTCTTAAGTATTTCTTGTTTCATTTTACCTTAATTATTTTTCAGTATATTCACCTACAGGGACGGTAGTATCCCAAAAAGAGTGTAAGGCAGAATACCTCTTTGAACGGTAAATGTACTTATTTTTTCGCTTTGTTTCCTATAAACGACAAAGATAGACCTATAAATAATACCTTATCCCATCACCACAGAATATCGGAAGAGGTATACTTCTAACACCTACTCCCTACTGTCTCCGAAAGTTGAGATGCAACTAAGCAATCGGCGAGATGCAACTCAGCAATCGGCGAGATGCAACAAAGCAAATGCTTAGTTGCATCAATTTTCGCCCTCCTAACCCATTGATTCCTAACTTCCTACAAACAGCCATTTTTCATCAAAGAAATCGGATAAGGTACCCCCAGCTAAAGCACCCGACAGGGTGCCATTCAGCTAGCCCCTGGTCAAGGGCGAAGCCCGAAGACCAGCGGGAAAAAGGCACGGTATACGTCATCGACCCTTGTGGTCGCACAAGCCTATGTAGGGAATGTTGCACGAAGTGCTATTCTCGAACATTTGCTAAAATGTGCTGAGACTTTGAACGAAGGATGAGATGCTAGGTAGCCGCTAGGCTGCCAAGGTACTCAAAAGGGCGCTGAGCATGAGGGCGCTGGGAGCGTACTCACGTACGTGACCGAGTCCGAATTCCGAAAGCAACGCAGCAGATCGGTAGTATCCCAAAAAGTGTGTAAGGCAGAATGC
>NZ_KV820695.1:0-245 GCF_001815465.1 Porphyromonas sp. HMSC077F02
AGTTGCAACTAAGCGATCGGCGAGATGCAACTAACCATTTGCTTAGTTGCATCTCGGCAAACGACCTCATAGTACGCTAGATATCAAATAGTTACGAATGGCCTTTTTCACGACATTTAGATTGGCTGATTATTACTCTATTAGAGACTGTTGTACGAATGATCTATACAAGCTATTGAGGATAAATAGGGTAAGAACCTCGGCAGAGGTTCCTCTTAAATAGGCACAGGTCGGAGGGGCGTTAG